>DATFTU010000097.1:0-4352 GCA_035261565.1 Bacteroidia bacterium | reverse complement strand
AATTTCGATTCTATTTTAGCGCCCGCACGCTTAGCACGCCTTTGCAATTCGGTTAGTTTTTTTTCCTCCACATCCATCGCAATCAGCTTGCTTTTGTTTTTGGTAAGCGCGGCAATGTGCAGGGCTTTTCCGCCCGCACCGGCACAGGCATCAATAATGGTTTGCCCTTCAGCCGCCCGTAAAAAACCTGCCACCAGTTGCGATGAGGCATCCTGTATTTCAAACAAACCCTGTTTAAATAGGGCAGAGGTAAAAACATTTTTCCGCTCTTTTAAAATCAACGCGTCGGTATCTTTTATGCGTTCGGTTTCAATGCCCTCTTTGCTTAATTGGGTTTGCAAGCTTTGGGTACTTGTTTTCAGGGTGTTGCCTCTTAATACTACCGCTGCCTGGTTGTTTAGGGCTTCAAGCTCTTTGTTCCATTTATAGGGCAACTCGGCATACCCCAATTCATCCATCCAATCGGGTACCGACTGAAACACGGCTCGGTTACCCTGCACCTCGCTTATTTTTTGCTGTAAATGCTTTTTATCAATGCCCGCAAACTCATCCCAGGCAGGTAAATCATAGCCACGCAGTAAAAGGTATATGCCTACAATATGGTAACGGTTGTTTTGGTTGCCGCTAAGCTCGTGCAGCAAACGGTATTGCCTAACTATATCATACATGGTTTCGGCTACAAAACGCCTGTCGCGCCCGCCCCACTTGGGTTGCTCTTTAAACAGGTATTCAATGGCTTTATCGGCATAACGGTTTTCATCAAAAATGGTGGCAAGTGTTTTAACAATGGCGTCAATCAGGTTTTTATAAATCTTCACAATATAGTTTTTTGCAAAAGTAAACTTAATACCTTTGTATGGTAAATGAATTCATCCATAAATTTTTCCGACAAATCTTGTTACGTAATTGCGGGCCCTTGCAGTGCCGAAAGCCGCGAACAGGTTTTGCAAACCGCAGCCCAAATTGCCGACGGTAAAAAAGCGCACGCATACCGCGCCGGTGTCTGGAAACCCCGTACACGCCCCGGTGGCTTTGAGGGCATGGGCACACAGGCTTTGCCCTGGTTGCAAGAAGTGCAAACCACTTATAACTTGCCCGTTGCTATTGAAGTGGCGCAGCCTGAACATATTGAAGCGGCCCTAAAACATAACATAAACTTTTTTTGGATTGGTGCCCGCACCACCGCCAACCCTTTTTCGGTACAAGAACTCGCCGAGGCTTTGCAGGGGGTTAATTGCCGCGTAATGGTAAAAAACCCTATTCACCCCGATTTACAATTATGGATTGGCGCCATCGAGCGTGTGCTAAGCTCGGGCGTAAAACAAGTGGCGGCCATACATCGTGGTTTTCATACATCGGTAAAAAACACGTTTCGCAACACGCCGCTTTGGCAACTGCCTATCGAGCTTAAAGTAAATTTTCCTGATATGCCCATCATTTGCGACCCCAGCCACATTAGCGGCCGCAAAGATTTAGTTTTTGATATTGCCCAAAACGCACTCGATTTAGGCATGAACGGTTTAATGATAGAAACCCACATTAACCCCACCGAAGCGCTAAGTGATAAAGCACAGCAAATAACCCCTTTTGAGTTAAACGAGTTGCTAAATCATCTTCAGGTAAAAGAAAAATCATCAGCCAACCCTGCCTTTAATGCACAATTAAATTCGGTACGCAATAATATTGATACTATTGATGCGCAAATAATTGCTCTCGTAAAAGAGCGTTTACACCTGGTAGAAAAAATTGCCAACGAAAAACAAAAAAATCACATTACCGCTTTTCAGTTAGAGCGTTGGATGCACATCCTAAAAACCCGCACCGATTGGGGCACCCAACAAAACCTTACAAAAGATTTTATCGAAAAACTTTTTCAGCTTATTCACGAAGAATCCATCCGCACCCAAATCGAACTGATGAAAAAAGAGGGTATTAAGTCTTAATTTCCTTCTTGTCATTTCGAACGAATGTGAGAAATCTTTATTTGGGCGTTTCGCTGTTTACAGCGTCGGGCTTTTCGTTTTGATTATACCAACAACTCATCACCCATAATTTATAACTTAATACCGCTCTTGTCATTTCAAATGTTTTTTTATTACCTTAGTTTCACAACAAAAAAGTAATATGCCAAAACTTACCTGGTTTTTCCTTCTGCTAATTAGTATATCTTACAATGCTGTTTCACAAAATACCAATCAGCTCAGCTGGATAAAAAACAGCACCATAAAATACAATTTCATCCGTACAAGCATGCGCCTTATCGGTAAAGACTCCCTGGTACCCTCAAAATATATAATAACCGTTGAGCTTACCTCTAAAAAGAGACAAACCTTAAAAAAACTCAGCAAAGATGAATGGCTAAACCTCCTGAACAACCCCGATACCGATTGGGCAGCCAATATTTTATTGTATAGCTTATCCGAAAAAGATGCCCTGGTATTTTTTGCCGTTATTAAAACCAAACCCGATTGGGATAAATGCTGCCGCACCGATGATATAAAATATTGGTCGGCCACATTACCTGTATTAAAATAACAATGGTACCATACAGCTAATAAAATGGAAGAATTTAACTTGACCGAAATTTTATTTAATAAGCTCACTCACCCCGAACGGTTACAAAAGGCAGTAAAAGCGTATTATCCTTAATGCAAACCCTGTAAATAATTTTTCTTGCCAAGGCGTTTAACTAATTCTGGCACCTTTTTTGTTTATCGCTAAAGCAAAAAATAAAGTACCTGTAAATGAAAACCTGTAAGCTAATCCTTCTCTTTTATAAAAACTTTTTCTTTCTCTCATTTATTCTTACGCTTTGCTGCGCTTTTATTTTATATGTAAACGGCATCAGCGCATTTACCATTGTGTTTTGGTTTAAGCTGCTAACCCTGGCTCTTATTTTTTATGGTATCAATCAATACAAAAAACACGAATTTTATTATTATCAAAACCTGGGCATATCGCAGCTTACGCTTTGGCTGGTTTCATTTGGGGTCGATATGCTTTTGTTTATTTTACTAATGGCCTTAACCTGCAAACTAAGCTAATGCACACACTTCAGGCCGATGGCATACAACTTCAGTTCGGGTTAAAAAAAATACTAACCGATGTATATCTTACTTGTCAAACGGGCAACATAACGGGTTTGCTGGGCAAAAACGGCCAAGGTAAATCATGCTTGCTAAATGTTATATATGGTAATTTACAGCCCACAAGCAAATCCATCAGGTTTAGCGGTACTACAATTCAATTACCTTATAAACACCCTGATAAATTGTTGTATTTACCACAGTTTAATTTTATTCCAAAATCGCTTACGTTAAAGCAAGTCTTCAACCATTTCAATGTAAGTTTTACCGGGTTTCAAAACCTGTTCCCCGAGTTGCAGGCAAACTACCAAACAAGCATCGGCCAGCTTTCAGGCGGACATGTGCGCTTGGTTGAGCTATACGTTATACTAAACGCAAACACCCGGTTTGTTTTGTTAGATGAACCCTTTACCCACATAATGCCCCTGCATGTTCAAAAAATAAAACAACTTATGTTAGCCGAAAAACAAAACAAAGGCATTCTTGTTACCGACCACCTCTATAAACACATTGTCGATATATCTGATACTATCTACGTGTTGGCCAATGGCAAAACGCACCACGCAAAAACCATAACCGATATTCAAAGGTTGGGATATACCAGCCTATAATGCATTCCATAAAATAAAAACAGCGGGGCATTTGTCCCGCTGTTTTTAAAAAATCAAATCAAATAATTAATCTTGTGCACTTGGTATGGCATACACCACATAAATACCATTGTTATCGGTAATTATACAGGTATTGCCACGCAACCCATCCGTACCAAACGACATAACCGTGGTTGGGTTAACCGATGGGTATGCCAAAATATACATCAGCGGCACATATAAAATACTTTTCATATCGGTTTTTATTTTGGTGCCGTTGTAAATTACTTCGTTGTCATTTACAATCGTTAAGCTAACACCCTCGGCATTGCTGCCTTTTAAACCGGTCATCGTTACGCCACCAAATACCGATAAAGGTACAGGGTTTAACGGTGTGTACCCGGCCACGCTTGTTTTGCCAATAATACCCGTAATAGATACCAGTCCGTAATTTGCCGGTGTATAGTTGCGGTTAAACGTAATGCTTAGCGGCAGGTTAGGGTCGTTAGGGTTGGCGGTTGCAGGTATGGTTAATGTATTGCTTGTAGTATCAAATGTCATGGTGGTATCAAATGTATAACCGGTTGCGGTAACACCATCCATCGATATGCCAATCATCACCACATACAAATCAAGCTGGCCCGCTATAGTAAGGTATTGCGCCTGCACCGATAAA
>DATFTU010000096.1:0-2401 GCA_035261565.1 Bacteroidia bacterium | reverse complement strand
GCATGCCATTCCGCTAATTAAGGGTATAACCGAGCGCCCGTTTAGCCCCACTTTGCGCATTAGTTTATCCATTATAAAACTTACACGAGCCATATACCCACTATCCTCAAGCAGACTAATAAAACCAAACAGCAAGGCAATTTGCGGTACAAAAACCACTATGCCACTTAGGCCTGCCAGTATTCCGTTGGTAAGTAAGCTGGTAAAAAAATTATCGGGTAAAATTTCTCTTGCTTTTTGTGTAACAAATGAAAAACTGCTTTCAATCCATTGCATCGGAAACTCGGCCAGATAAAAAATACTCTGAAAAATTAAAAACAGCACAAAAATAAAAATTACAAACCCCCAAAACGGATGAGTAATTAATCGGTCTAATTTATCTGTTGTCTTTAAATCTTTTCTTACCGATGAGTAGTTTACACAATCAAGCGATATTTTTTTAATTTTCTCAAATCTAAAAAGCATATCCCTGCTTTCAAAACCGGTAAAAAATTTTTTGTTGTAAGTAATTAATTTCTCGTCTTTTTCAATATTGCTTCTTTGTTTTAATAAGGATGCATAAACACTGGTTTGGTTAACAAACCTGTGCACACTATCGGCATAATCTTTATTTACAATGGCTTGTATATTTATTAAACCTTGTTGCGGTGTTATGTTTTGTGCAAAAGCAAAAAAAGTATTTTTTACATTTTCAACACCTTGTTGGTGGCGCGCATCGCAACTAACTACGGGCACCTGTACTAGCTCAGCAAGTTTGTTTAAATCAATTTCAATACCATTGGCCACGGCAGCATCAATCATATTTAAAACCAATATGCACGGGCGGCCCAAATCAATTAACTGAGTGGCCAGCAATAAATGGCGTTTAAGGTTTGATGCATCAACTACAATTAAAATAATATCTGGGTAATCTGGGTTTTTATCATCCATTAGTACATTAAACGATACCTGCTCATCTAACGATTTAGGAAATAAACTATAGGTACCAGGTAAATCAATCAACCTAAACCATTGCATTTGTTTAGTAACCGGGTTTTGTGCTTTGCATACACCGGTTTTTTTATCTACGGTAACACCGGGGTAATTCCCTGTTTTTTGATGTAGCCCGGTAAGGGCATTAAACAGGGTTGATTTGCCACAATTAGGGTTGCCAATTAAAGCAATTTTAATTTGTTCTTTCGATGAAAAATTTTGTTGTAGGGCAGAGAATAGGTCAGTAGTTGGCACGTTATTTATTTACTGATAAGTACAAATTGTGCCTCAGATTTACGGAGACTAACCAATGTGCCGTTTACTTCATAAGCATATGGGCAACCTAACGGAGCCACATGCTGAAGGGTTATTTTTTCGCCGGGAATGCAACCCATTTCAATTAGCTTTAATGCAAGGGCATCATCGGCAAAACTACTAATAGTAGCCGTTTCGCCTTTTACTAATTGAGCTAAGTTTTTGGTTAAAGTGTCCATTTCTACTACAAAGGTACGATATATAGATAGGTTTTTTATACCTTATTCGGGGTATATTTTATACCTCAAATTCTATAACATGTATATTGTTTTGCAATAGAGATATAAGTTTTTGATGATTTTTTTCGGGGCCTTTAACTATATGGGTATAGGTTATTTTTTCGCCTATTTTATGACGGTAAACACAGGTGTTTTTTAAATTACTTTCTATAAAAAAGTGGTTTATTTCATCCGAGCCATACTTTTGGCATAACACGGTTATTTTATACGTTTTTTCTCTATTAAATTGATCTATAAAGCTTTGTAGCCAAATAAACCCAAGTAAAACAAGCATAACAATAAAAACAGAGGCAATGGCAATAGAAAATTCGCCAATACCTATGGCCATACCAATGGCGGCAGATACCCAAATGGTGGCTGCGGTAGTTATGCCTTTTACGGTATTTCCCTCTTTAAAAATAGCACCGGCTCCTAAAAAGCCAATACCAACTACCACATTGCCTGCTACGTGAAAATCTTTCCCTTGTGTTAATAAACCTGAAAGAATAGTAAATAGAGTGGCGCCAAGGGTTACTAATATTACGGTTCTAAAACCGGCATTTTTATTGTTATACTCACGTTCGGCACCAATAATAGAACCGGCAATAAGTGAAATAATAAGCTTGGTTATATCTTCTTCTATAAAATCAGGACTCATAAATTACGTGAAGATACTAAAAATCTGTGCTATAAATTCCTTTTAATAAACTCCAGCATTTTGGTATATAAATGCAGTCGAGTATTACCTCCAATTATACCATGGTTTTTATTTGGGTAAGCCATAAAATCGTACTGAATATTATTATCAATCAAAGCTTTTTCCATTTCTATACTGTTTTGAAAATGTACATTATCATCTGCCGTACCATGAATTAAAAGATACTTGCCTTTTATAT
>DATFTU010000095.1:0-4186 GCA_035261565.1 Bacteroidia bacterium | reverse complement strand
AGCCATTCTTTTCCGGTATGTTTTAATAAACTAAAGCTTTTTACTTCAAAAACTGCTTTATAGGTTTGAGTTTTAAAATAATCCATCGCCTGATAAAACTTCTCTTTTTTTAAATCTCTAAAGGCGATTGTTACATGAGGGTGGAAACCTCTCATATCATTAACCTGATTAAGTAAAAGCAATTTTTTTTGTACATAAACTACAAGCTCGTTTTGTAGTTTTTCAAGTAATTGATTTTTCAACACATCAACAAAAATTACACGAGGCTCGAAGCACGAAAAGTTGTTTAAATCAATACTAAAATTTTGGCTGAAACTAAACTGCTGTAATGTATTTATTAAAACAGTTTCTTTTTCTTCTTTCCACTCAAAGGGCATGTGCAATGTAATATGCGCCGGCGACCTTAAAGAACCTTTACTATTTAAGTTATCTTTTACCCAATTTTTCAGGCTCATTAGTTCAGCTTGAAAAGGATCGGGTATAACTATGGCAATAAAATATTTTTGAATAGCCATACTAAAAATCTCCGGCTTCTATTTGCTTAATGGCAAGCTCTATCTCCCTGTCGTATGGATCGTTTAAATCGTACACCTGTTTCATTGATGAGCCAAACAAAGTTGCCAGGCTTTGCCACATAAAGGCGTTAAAATTTCCACGCATATCTTTTATAATCGCATAGGTTGTTCTACCCGTTTCTCTGTCAATTAATTTCATTAAAATTTTACCCTGGTTTATACTCAAACTTTTAAGTTCTTCGCCAAACTCTTTTTGTAATTCTTTCTCACTTCTTTTTAAATAAGCTTTTCTATCCGCTTCATTAGGTATGGCTGCCAGTGCCAAATCAATTTCTTTTAGTTTTGCGCCGGCTAAAATGGCATAAGGATAAACCTTTTTTACGTTACTTTTTAGCCTTGTCCACTCTACGTATTTCTTTCTGTTAACAAACGACATTCGTTCATTAATAAAAACCCAGGGCATGGTTATAAAAGGTATAGTATCATTGCCTTCAACAACAGCTGTAACTCTGTAACCACCCTCAACTTTTGATACATAAGGTATTATGATATTTTCTTCGTTTTGAGAAAACAAAGTAACTGAAACACTAAATAAGTATATGGTTAAGATTAAATATCTGACACTTGTTTTTTTTATGTAAAAAAGTACAGACATGTTTGTTATCTTTTTATTTTATATCAAAAAAACTAAAAAGTAACCCTTTAGTTTTTTATATAACAAAACCTAATATCCCTGATTTTAATATAAGATATCCTAAAATAATAATGTATATAAATGCTGAAAGTAAGGCTAAACCAATTCCTGTCCAGGCACGGTTTTTATACATAGCAAATTCAGGGTTTTTCTTTATTAACCTAAGTGCTTTGGCACCAGCAGAAATACTCATAAATATACCCGGAATACCAACAAATGGCACTAAAGCAATAACACCACAAATAACACTTATTAACGACATTTTGCTTATTTTGCCTTGTACCCAAGTTTCATATGAATTGGTGTTAGTAGATTTATTATTATTAGGTTGGTTGTTTTGCTGTACAGATTTACTGGGGGCAAATTCGTTTTTAAATGAATCGAGCATACCGTTAGCGTATTTTATGTATGAAACCTCATATCTATACGAAACATAAGTCGGCCCTGTAATATTATCACAGTATTTGTATTTAACTTCGGTAGGGGTAATCTCTATTACTTTAACTTTAATCTCTGTATCATTACGCATTACTAAGGTATCACAACCGGTAGAATCAGGGGTAAATACAATAATATCTTTTTTGTTTTCTATCGAGGCCGTTAGTGCGTCTACATTTTTTATAGAAGAAACAGGCTCGTCAAATTTAATAGCAGCTTCTTTCTTTTTTTTAGGTTGTTTTGTTTGAGTTAAAACTTCATCAGAATAAGAATTATTTTTTTTCCATTGCACGCTATAACCGGTTGTATAAAGCCTTTTTTCAATTGAGCATGACTGGAAAACAATTACTAAAATAAGAAGCAGGTAAACAAAAGGCTTTATTTTGCGCATTTTATATGGAATTAAATTTATTGTATTCGGTTAGTTTTCCATTTAGACCGTTGTGTAGTTTCAAAAACATTATGTTGCTTTACAACCTTTGCATCTTTATTTACAAAAATAGAACCAAATAAAGCTGCTATTTCAGCTTCTTCCTTTGTAGCTGTGTCAAGCATTTCGGGCTTAAAGTAGTTTTTAATAAAGTTAGTATCAAACTTTCCGCTTGTAAAAGCCTTATGTTTTAAAACAAATGAGCAAAATTGTAATGTAGTAGATACTCCCGTAATTTCGTATTCACTAATGGCTCTTAGCATACGTTCAATAGCTTCCGTTCTGTCTTTGCCGTGTACAATAAGCTTGGCAATAAGCGGATCATAAAAAATTGGTATATCCATACCTTCTTCAAAACCATCATCTACACGTACACCGGTTCCTTTTGGTGTGCGGTAGGTAACCAGTTTACCAATATCGGGTAAAAAGTTATTTTTAGGGTCTTCGGCACACACTCGCACCTCAATAGCGTGTCCGTTTATTTTTAAATCGTCTTGTTTGTAGGCTAATTTTTCGCCTCGTGCCACCCTAATTTGTTCTTTTACTAAATCAAGCCCGCTAATCATTTCGGTTACCGGGTGCTCAACCTGCAAACGTGTGTTCATTTCAAGAAAATAGAATTTCATAGTATCGTCAACTAAAAACTCTACCGTTCCTGCACCGCTGTAATTACAGGCTTTTGCTACATTAACGGCACACTCGCCCATTTGCTTCCTCAATTCTGGGGTTAGCACAGATGAAGGAGCTTCTTCTATAACTTTTTGATGGCGGCGTTGTATGCTGCATTCACGTTCAAATAAATAAACCACATTGCCATGATTATCGGCCATAATTTGAATTTCGATATGGCGAGGACCCGAAACAAATTTTTCTATAAAAACACTATCATCGCCAAAAGCAGATTTAGCCTCACTCATGGCCATTTTCATTTGCTCTTCCACATCTTCAATGCGTTCAACCAAACGCATTCCTTTACCACCACCACCGGCTGATGCTTTTATTAGTAAAGGAAAACCGGTTGTTTTAGCAACACTAACAGCTTCCTTTAAATCTTTTAATAAGCCATCACTGCCCGGCACCATGGGTACATTATATTTTTTAGCGGCTGCTTTAGCTGAAAGTTTATCGCCCATAACATCCATTGCTTCAGGGCTTGGTCCTATAAATGTAATGCCCGCTTTTTTTACAGCAGCAGCAAAATCTGCATTTTCAGATAAAAATCCGTAACCGGGGTGTATGCCATCTACACCCAGTTGTTTAGCTACTTCAATAATTTTATCGCCTAATAAATAACTTTGGTTACTGGGTGGTGGGCCAATGCATACTGCCTCATCAGCATATCGTACAAAAAGTGCATTTCTATCAGCTTCGCTAAAAACAGCAACGGTTTTTATACCCATTTCTTTTGCACTGCGCATTACACGCAAGGCAATCTCACCACGGTTGGCTACTAAAATTTTTTTCATACCAGTTCAATAAATTAAGCCTAAATATACTCCCTTTAATACGAATAAATGCAAATAATTATTTAACAATTATTTTCTGGCTATAAATATTTTCGTCAGACGAGGATATAATAATATAAATGCCCGGAGGTACTCTTTGACTGGTATCGGTTGCAAAAAGTTGAGAATCTTCTTGTGTAATAGTAACTTTCGCCGAAAATTCTACTCCTTCGGCATCTTGTAACACAACCAGTACCTCTTGGTTTAATCCTCCATTAGGGTCTACACTGCTTTTTGCATGTGCCTGGTCGGGATAAAATTTCCCGTTTTTTTCAGCATTAAACATTACTCCGGTTACCGGAAAATATTTAAAATTACCATTGTAGTCTGTCTGTTTAATACGATAATAAGAGGTTTCTTTAAATGGTTGGTAATCTGTTTCTACATACTCTCGGTATGTTTTGCTATTGCCTGAACCCGGAACATCAATTACTTTAGTATATTTTTTTCCGTCTTTGCTTCTTTCAATGGTAAAATACATATTGGTACTCTCTTTCGATGTAGCCCAGCTAATTACCACGTGGTCTACAACCGGAACCACATCGCAAAAAACTACTTTCGTATTATTCAAAGAAATATTAGAGGTATCTGTTTGTGCAGATAT
>DATFTU010000094.1:0-5003 GCA_035261565.1 Bacteroidia bacterium | reverse complement strand
AGGAACCTGGGGAATTGCCTATAGAAAGAAAATGCTATCAAAAGAATAGCATTTATAAACTTTACCAATTGCAAATTATCACCCTATTTTATTATTTATTGTATTTACAATTATTGGAAAAGGAAAAGCCCATGTTACGATATTACATGGGCTAAATAAAAAAGTATTGTTTGTCTGTTTTTACTATAAAATATTATACCATAAGGCACAAAAAAAACGCATCAAATAGTGATATTAATATAACTCTATAAGATGCGTTTTTACTAAAGGATGTAGTTAAACACTTATGCTTACTCCTTACATACAAAGAACGAATACTTCTATCATTAAAATATTGTGCCAGTTAATACCCCCTTATACTTGAGGAAGAGAAAAGTCCATTTTATGAGCAATGGAATGACTTTTACATACTAAAAATAAAGAATATTATATGAAAAATAAAAATTCTCAATTGCTTGATATATTGTCTGTATGTACTATAAACTGCTATAATTGCTTTGTTAAATGCTTGGAGGATAAAGATATGCCGAAAATGTCGGCCTGCATTAAAGCCAGTGTAGATTGCGCCCAAATTTGTCAACTTACATCAGTACTCATAAGTCAGGGCTCAAAATATGCAAAAAATTTTATAAAAATTTGTATTGAAAATTGTAAAAAATGCCACGAGATATGCTCTAAACATTCTATGGACCATTGCCAGCAATGCGCTGATACATGCCATACATGTGCTTTAGCCTGCTCTGCTTTTTAAAAGTAGAAAAAAAATACTTACAAAACATTACCAAAAAATTACCGGTGAGCACTTTTATCCGTAACATAAAAAAACTACTATTTATAATTACTCTAACAACGAGTATATTAAACATATTTGGGCAATCAAAGCCCACGGGCAACTTACAAACAAATACACAAAAATGCGCAAGTGTAGATGTCATTGATATTTATAAAAAAATAGTACATAAACCTGCCAGAGATTCTTGTGAAGAAGCAGAAAAAAATGATGAACTGCATTTAGCCATTTTGCCCGCATTTGGTTACTCATTAGTAACTAAACTGGCAGGTGTAGTTGCAGGTACTATTGCATTTTATACTGATAAGAGTAGTGAAAGAAAACTATCATCTATTAACCCAAGTATTTGTTATACGCAAAACAATCAAATTATTTTCCCCATTTTGTCCAATATATGGACCAGAGAAAACAGATTTAACTGGTTGGGCGATTGGCGCTATTATAAATACCCGGAATATACATACGGTTTGGGTGGCCATACTTCCCTGCAAAATGCTCAGTTACTTAATTACTCGTGTATTATTATACACGAAGCCCTGTTAAAACATGTATATAATTCAAGTGTTTATGCCGGTATAGCTTATAACTTAAATTACCACTGGAACATTATGGAGATTGGTACCGCAGGAACAGTAACTGATTTTGATAAATATGGCAAAACAAGAACATCCGTATCCTCTGGTGTTTCGTTAAATTTATTATATGACGATAGAAAAAACTCAATTAACCCCTCTAAGTCTTTTTACAGCAGTATAGCATATTGCCCCAACTTTACTTTTTTAGGGAGCGATAAAAATTATCAATGGTTAATTGTAGATGTTAGAAAATATTTCAAACCCTCTGCTAAATCAAATAACATATTAGCTTTTTGGAGTTACGATTGGTTTACTTTTAATGGCAATGCTCCTTATCTCGATTTACCAAGCACCGGTTGGGATGCTTACGCTAATATGGGCAGGGGGTATATACAAAGCCGGCTAAAGGGTAAAAACTTATTGTATTTAGAAGCCGAGTATCGTTTTGGCATTACCCGCAACGGGTTATTTGGGGGGGTAGTTTTTACAAATGTGCAAACCGTTACAGATTGGCCCAGTAATAAATTTCAGGTATTTTACCCGGCAATTGGCACAGGTATACGTATTAAAATAAATAAATATTCAGGAACTAACCTTGCCATTGATTATGCGTTTGGCATAGGTGGGTCTCAAGGAGTTTTTATAAACTTGGGTGAAGTGTTTTAATTTATTTGCTTTTCCAATAATGCTGTATCTCTCCATGTAGGCCAAAAACAGGGTCTTTTAAGGGTATTTTTACATTTCTGATATTTTCAATTGCCTTTGGGTATTCATCAGGTTTTCCATAATTCATATCAAAATTTTCTCCATTGGGACATGCACCAACACATTTAATTTGATTTTTATCTCCTAAATTCTTGTGAGCCACTCCTGCCGGAATAACCAATACATCGCCCTTTTCAATTTCAATTTTAACGCCGGTTTCTCCGCCAAACTCTATTATAGCATCACCCTCATAAACACCCAACACTTCGTGCGTATTACTGTGATAATGATGATATGTATAAATACCATCTTTCCAATCGTTATACCAATTATTTTTTTTAAATAACTCCTTTATAGCCCGTGCCGGAAAAAAGAAAGGCAGGTTAAATACTTTTTTATACAATAAAACATCAAGATTACTGCTGGGGAAAATACCATCACTCCATATTTGGTAATGCTTTACAAAATATTTATCGTTAATAAGCTCCATGCACTTAAAAAATCTAAAAATGTGCCATATACAGCAATTTAAGAAACTGATATAAAGTGTGGAATTTTTATCTCACATACAAAGTACAACGCGTATTAAAGTTTTTAAAATGCATTGGTATAATATCTGTAAAAGCAATAAAAAATACTCTAAACATATAACCAAGCACAAAATTTTGATTACTTACTTAAAATTTACAGTAAATTGTTTCCTAAAAAAATTACCAACTATTTTATTAGTGTTAACGATGCCGCGACATTTGTAGGGCTTTTTTTTAAGCAAGTCTTTAACCCCCCATTTCACTTTAAAGAAATAATAACCCAGTGCTATGAGATTGGTTTAAAATCACTTCCACTAATATCGTTAACCGGCTTTATAACGGGAATGGTATTTACAAAACAATCGCGCCCCTCGTTAGAAACTTTCGGGGCCACTTCATGGTTACCCTCTTTAATGTCAATAGCTATTGTAAGAGCTTTAGGCTCGTTGGTTACTGCCTTAATTTGCTCGGGCAAAATTGGTTCAAGCATTGGAGCCGAGCTTGGCTCAATGCGCGTTACCGAACAAATAGATGCTATGGAGGTGTCTGCCATTAATCCTTATAAATACCTTGTTATTTCGCGTGTTTTAGCCACAACCATAACTATACCTATACTTGGGCTTTATTGTAGTTTTATTGCATTAATAGGCTCATTTGTAAATGTTAGTATGTATGAGTCTACCAGTTTTATTGGTTTTTTTGAGTACGGCTTTGCGTCTATAACATTTTTAGATGTGTTTACCTCAGTTACCAAATCTATTTTTTTTGGCTTCACTATTGGCATGGTGGGGTGCTATAAAGGCTACAATGCCAATAATGGTACTCAAGGAGTTGGTAAAGCCGCTAACCAGGCTGTTATATTATCTATGTTTTTAGTTTTTATTGAGGAGATTATTATTGTGCAAGTAAGTAACTGGATTCGCTTATACTAATAATATGCAGGAGGAAAACCAACATACCACTGAAAAAAAAGAACCCGTTATATCAATAAAAGGGCTTTATAAATCGTTTGGTGCACTTGATGTACTTAAGGGAATTGATCTGGATGTTTTTAAAGGAGAAAATGTTGTGGTATTAGGACGTTCTGGAACCGGCAAATCTGTTTTAATAAAAATTTTAGTTGGCCTGCTAAAACCTGATAAAGGTAATGTAACCGTACTTGGTAAACAGATTGCCAATTTAAATGGTAAAGAATTAGATGCTTTGCGGTTAAAAATAGGGTTTTCGTTTCAAAACAGCGCCCTATATGATAGTATGGATGTAAGGCAAAATCTGGCATTTCCGTTGCAGATGAATTTTAAAAATTTGAGTAAAAAAGAAGTTGATACAGCTATAGAAGAAGTGCTTGATGCCGTAGGTTTAAAAAACAAAATAAATGAAATGCCCTCAGACCTTTCTGGTGGGCAAAAAAAACGCATAGGCATTGCCCGTACATTGATTCTTAAACCCGAAATTATGTTGTATGATGAGCCCACGGCAGGGCTCGACCCTGTAACATGTATAGAAATTAATGATTTGATAAATGAAGTTCAAAAAAAATACAAAACAAGCTCTATTATAATTACTCACGACCTTACCTGTGCAAAAACAACCGGCAACCGAGTTGCCATACTGCTTGAAGGTAAGTTTTTAAAAGTGGGGAGTTTTGATGAAGTATTTGATATAGATAATAAACTGGTTCAAAGTTTTTTTAATTACAATTTTATAAAATAAACCATGAAAGAATCACCCAATAAACGCGCCGTAATTGTAGGTTTTTTTATTTTAATAGGCCTACTATTTTTAGCCGGAGGAATATTGCTTATAGGCAACTTGCATGAAACCTTTGCAAAAAAACTACAGGTTACCACCATGTTTGATGATGTAAATGGTTTAAAAAAAGGCGATAACATTTGGTTTTCAGGTGTAAAAATAGGCACAGTTAAGCAAGTAAGTTTTTTTAATAAATCGCTGGTTAAAGTAGTTATGAATATTGACGAAAAAGCCAGAGAATATATTCGAAAAGATGCTAAAGTAAAAGTAAGTACAGATGGTTTTATAGGAAATAAAATATTGGTTATTTATGGAGGCACGTTTAAAGCAGGCCCCGTTGCACAAAATGATACATTGGGAGTTGAAAAAATTTTTTCAACAGAAGATATTTTGAACACTTTACAGGAAAACAATAAAAACATTTTAATCATTACCAAAAACCTGGTAGAAGGCCATGGAAGTATTGGTAAATTATTAAAAGATGAAACAGTATATAACAATATTTCAGCAATGAGTATATCGCTTAAAAATGCTTCGGACAATGCCGAGCACCTGACAAATTCACTTTCAGTTTTTAGCTCTAATTTAAATAAAAAAGGCACTTTTGCTAACCAATTAGCAACTGATACAACTGTCTTTAATTCCATCAAA
>DATFTU010000093.1:0-4492 GCA_035261565.1 Bacteroidia bacterium | reverse complement strand
GTTTTCTCAACATAATTTCTTTTTTGAACGGTAGAAATAGTTGGCGCATATGTAGATGGGCGGCCAATGCCAAGCTCTTCTAATTTTTTTACCAGGCTTGCCTCGGTATAACGTGCCGGGTGGTGCGTAAAACGTTGTGTGGCCGTAATCTCCAAATTTTGTAAGGCTTGCCCTTGTTGTATTGGAGGCAATATAGATGAGTTTTCAGATGTTGCATCGTTTTCTTCCTCATCAGTGCCTTCCATATATACTTTAAGGAAACCGTCAAATTTTAAAACTTCGCCTTGCGCTACAAACAATTCAGATGTGGTAGATATTTTAATTTTAGCGGTTGTTTTTTCCAACTCGGCATCACTCATTTGCGATGCAATGGTGCGCTTCCAAATTAAATCGTACAAGCGTTGTTCGTTACGCTCGCCTTCAATAAATTGTCGGTCTATATATGTAGGGCGAATGGCTTCGTGAGCCTCTTGCGCGCCTTTGCTTTTTGTTTTGTACTGACGCGGCTGGTAATACCTTGCGCCATAATTTGCATTAATGGCTTTATCAGCCTGGTTCATGGCGGTTTCTGATAGGTTAACACTATCAGTACGCATGTATGTTATTTTACCGGCCTCATATAACCTTTGTGCTACCACCATAGTTTGCGATACCGAAAAGCCCAGTTTACGCGCAGCCTCTTGCTGCAGGGTTGAGGTTGTAAATGGTGCAGATGGCGAACGCTTAGCAGGTTTGGTTTCTAAACTCTCTATAGTAAACGCAGCGGCTTTGCATTTTTCTAAAAATGCCTGTGCTTCTGCTTCTGTATTAAAACGTTTATCTAATTCGGCTTTTAAATTTGCCTTGCCTGTGTTAAATAAGGCAACCACTTTAAAGGCCGAGGTTGATTTAAAGTTTTGAATTTCTCTTTCTCTGTCAACAATTAAACGTACGGCAACCGATTGTACGCGGCCGGCAGATAAACTTGGGCGAACTTTACGCCATAATATAGGCGATAGTTCAAAACCCACCAGCCTGTCTAACACACGGCGGGCCTGTTGCGCGTTTACCAAATTAATATCTATACCTCGCGGGTTTTCAATGGCTTTTTGAATGGCCGATTTTGTAATTTCGTGAAAAACAATGCGCTTGGTTTTTTTAGGATCTAAATTCAAGGTCTCAGCTAAGTGCCACGAAATGGCTTCTCCCTCGCGGTCCTCATCGGATGCTAACCAAACCATATCGGCACTTTTGCTTAGCTTTTTTAAATCGCTGATTACTTTTTCTTTTCCTTCAGATATTTCGTAAGTGGGAGCAAAATTATTCTCAATATCAACACCGTAGCCTTTTTTAACCAAATCGCGAATATGACCAAAGCTTGATTTAACGGTAAAGTCTTTCCCTAAAAATCCTTCTATGGTTTTTGCTTTTGCCGGTGACTCAACTATAACAAGATTTTTGCTCATTCGTTGCCTGTTTTTTAAAATATAAGACTGCAAAAGAACGATTTTTTATTAAATAGAGAAAAAAAGGGGGTTTTTGTTCGGAATTAATCCTGATGGACATTTTTGCTAAATAACTGTTTGTGCCAGTTAGCATGGCAAATTTTAAACCACTCGGTGTACTTAGCCGGATGTTGTTTTATATCTGTATCTAATTCGTTTACAGAAATATATTTGTAATCAGCCACCTCGGCAGGGTTTTGTTTTGGCACATTATCTGTTGTTCCTATATATACGTAATCAAACTCGTGTTCGGTTAAATTATTATCTAAATGCGCTTTATATATAAAGGTAAAGGCAAATTTTAAATTACAGGTCAAACCCATCTCTTCTTTCAGGCGGCGATGAGCTGCCGGTTCAGGAGCTTCATCAGGGCGCGGGTGGCTGCAACAGGTATTAGTCCATAAACCTGCCGAGTGGTATTTTTCATCGGCGCGTTTCTGTAATAACAGCTCGTGCTTTGAGTTAAATATAAAAACAGATACCGCCCGGTGTAATTTTCCCTCCACATGTGCCTGCATTTTTTCCATAGTGCCAAGCTCTTTATCCTGCTCGTCAACCAACACTACATATTCGGCGTTTTCTGTTTTCAATTAATTTAAACTGGGGTCTTGCGGAATGTCGGCAAAAACTTTGTAGTTTTTACCTAACCTGGTTATTTGTTCTGGCCAAATATCATCAGGGTGTTTGTTTAAAAACTCAGCCGTATAAGAGTCTAACAAACCCCAAACATTCTCTTCCAACTCTTCAGCTAACTGCCCGGCACCCCAACCTGAGTAACCAATAAAAAAACGTATTTGTGTGGGGTTTAGTTCGCCACTTTTTAGTTTATCGGTAATCTCTGCAAAGTTGCCACTCCAATAGTAATTGTTTTGTATGTGTATGCTGTTAGCTATTTCTTTGCCCGCCGTATGTATATAAAACAATTGGTTTTGCGCAATGGGCCCGCCATAATAAACCGGTATTTTTAAATTATCCATACCCGGCAAAACATCTTTTAAATTAAGGTGCATGGGTTTGTTTAAAACAAAGCCTAAAGACCCCTGCCCGGTATGTTCAGCCAGCATAACAACCGTTCGTTTAAAATCCCCATCGTTTAAAAGCGGTTTAGCAACTAATATCTGTCCTTGTAAAATCTCCATCTAAGCTCGTATCTTTGCATTACAAAATTACAACATGAATAATTCGCTCAATGAATATACTAAAAATTTAAGAAAAGATTTTGTAAAAGCCGGTTTTGATGAAAAAGATGCCAACAACAATCCGTTTAAACAGTTTGAAATTTGGTTTGAAGAAGCAGCAAAAAGTGATGTTAACGAGCCTAACGGAATGGTGTTATCTACCGTAACAAAAAAAGGGCGGCCGTCATCGCGCATAGTTTTGTTACGCGGATTAGAAGACAACGGGTTTAATTTTTTTACCAATTACGAAAGCCGCAAAGGGAAAGATTTAAAAGAAAACCCCTATGCTTCGCTTTTATTTTTTTGGCCTGAATTAGAAAGACAGGTTAGAATAGAAGGCAAAGTGGTGAAAGCGCCTGCAAGCATTTCAGATGAGTATTTTTCTTTACGCCCCCGTGCATCACGTATTGGGGCTTGTGCATCGCCACAAAGCCAGGTACTTAAAAACCGGCAAGAGCTTGAAAAAATGGTGGATGCCATTAATGCCAAGTATAGCGAAGATGTGCCCCGCCCAAAAAACTGGGGCGGCTACATTTTAAAAGCCACGTATTATGAGTTTTGGCAGGGCCGGCAAAGTCGCCTGCACGATAGGATTTGTTATAACCTGAAAAATAAAAAATGGGTTAAACAAAGGTTAGCACCTTGATTGTTGATGCCACACATTAAACTAATAACCAAAATTAACGCGCCTGTTGAGCGTTGTTTCGATTTATCAAGGAGTATTGATTTGCATAAAATATCTACCAGCCAATCGAACGAAGAGGCCGTTGCAGGCATAACAAGCGGGCTGATTAGTTTAAACCAGACGGTTACCTGGCGCGCCAAACATTTTTTTGTATGGCAAAAACTAACGAGCAAAATAACACAATACGAACCTGATGTTTTGTTTGTGGACGAGATGACAGAGGGTGCTTTTAAATCTATACATCACACTCACAGGTTTGAATATAAAAACGGAGAAACTATAATGATGGATGATTTTATTTTTGAATCGCCTTTGGGGTTTTTGGGCCGATTGGCAAATACAATTATCTTAACTTCTTATCTCAAAAAATTATTAATTAAACGAAATAAGGTGATAAAAGAGTTTGCCGAAAGTGATTTGTGGAAAAAGGTTTTACCCAATTAAGAATTAGTTTTCTCTTCGTTTTTTTCGCGCTTCTTTTTATAAATAAAAGCGGCTGTCATAATAACTGCTGTTAGCATAACCAAACCTAAGCCACCCCAAACAAGGCTTCCAGTGCTTTTGGTGGTTACTAAAAACACAATGGCAAATAATAAAATGGTTGCAACCTCATTAAACAAACGCAAGCCAAAAGATTTACCCGTGTATGAGTTTGTTTTCATTTTATTAAAAATAGCCTGGCAACGGAATTGATAAACAAATAAAATTCCTACAAAAAACAATTTCAATGTCATCCATGGTTGATGTAGATAATAATTAAAGCGCAAAAAGTACATCCAAAAACCAAACACCGCTGTTAGTATAGCCGATGGCCATGTAATGCCGTACCATAAACGCTTTTGCATTAACTGAAACTGAGGCACTAATACATCTTTTTCGGCTTCTGTTTTTTGGTTTGCTTCGGTTTGATAAATAAATAAACGCACAATATAAAACAGTCCTGCAAACCAACACACTACAAAAATAATATGCAGAGCTTTAATATATTCGAAATTTATTGCATCCATATATCATACAAAATTACTTAAAAAGTAGCCATAATTCTATTACATATAAAATAAGTTAATTAGGTTTCATTTAATTTTATTTTGACTTACTTTTGATTCAAATAATGAAAGCGAAATTTATTTTTATAGCCTTTATTG
>DATFTU010000092.1:0-2117 GCA_035261565.1 Bacteroidia bacterium | reverse complement strand
GAACTGGTTGCCGAAGATTTTACGCCCATATCTGACGCGCGGTCGGGCGCGGAGTTTAGAAGCGTGGCTGCAAAAAATCTGTTATTAAAATTCTGGAACGAAACACATCATTAAATCATCTGTTATGAATATTCCTCACGATAGTGCGCATAAACATGTTTCGGGGCAATCGGTATATATAGATGATATGCAGATTAACTCACAATTATTAATTGGCCGGGTTGTTTACAGCAAATATGCACACGCCCATATAAAACTGGATTTAGAAGCCGCTAAAAAATTACCGGGCGTACACGCTGTGCTTTGTTATAAAGATATACCCGGCGCTAATCAAATGGGGCCTGTAATACATGATGAGCCTTGCCTGGCAGCAGGCGAAGTAAATTGTGTAGGGCAGGCCGTTGTGCTTATTGCTGCCGAAAGTGAAGCTATTGCTATTGAAGCCGAAAAATTAGTGCGCATTGAATATGAAGAGTTAGAAGCCATTTTAAATTTACGAACCGCTATTGCAAAAAATTCGTTGCTGGCACCTGCACGCACTATGAAACGGGGCGATGCTACAGCGGCTTTAAAAAAAGCAAAACATGTTTTAAGCGGCGAGCTTGAAACCGGCGCGCAAGAGCATTGGTACCTGGAAACACAATCGTGTTTGTGTGTGCCGGGCGAGGAACAGGAAATTACAGCCTACAGCTCAACACAACACCCATCAGAAACGCAGGCAATAATTGCCGAAGTGCTGGGTGTTGGCAAAAATGAAATTGTAGTTGAAATACGCCGCATGGGCGGAGCCTTTGGCGGTAAAGAAACGCAGGGAAACTGGGCTGCTGCTTGGTCGGCTTTGTTGTGTAACGCTACTAAGCGCCCGGTTAAGATACGGTTGTTTAGAGATGATGACCAGATTATAACCGGCAAGCGCCACCCGTATTTAATACAATATGAAGTTGGCTTTGATGATGCGGGAAAAATTTCGGCACTGAAATTTGAACAACATGCCGATGGGGGTTGCGCAACAGATTTAAGTCTGGCAATTTTAGAGCGCGCCATGCTGCATGCCGATAGCAGTTACTATATTGAAAACATGGAAGTGATTGGTAAGGCCTATAAAACAAACCTACCGTCAAATACGGCGTTTAGAGGCTTTGGTGGTCCGCAGGGAATGGCAGCCATGGAGAGTGTGGTTGACCGCATTGCACGTTACTTAAAAAAAGACGCGGTTGATGTGCGCAAACTAAATTTTTACGGAACTGATAAAGATAATATTACACATTACGGACAAGAGGTGGAGTTGAATAGATTAGATGTGATGTATGAGCAGTTAATGAAAACATCGGACTACCGGAACAGGCGAAAAGCGGTTGATGAGTTTAATGCCCAAAACGAATTTTATAAAAAAGGGTTGGCGCTAACGCCCGTAAAATTTGGTATATCGTTTACCACTTCGTTTTTAAACCAGGCAGGCGCTTTGGTAAATATATATAAAGACGGAACCATTTTAATAAACCACGGCGGCACCGAAATGGGGCAGGGGCTTAATACCAAAATAGCTCAAATTGCAGCGGCTGAGTTGGGTGTTAGCTTATCTAAAATAAAAGTAAACGCCACCAACACATCAAAAGTGCCCAACACATCGGCTACGGCAGCATCGGCAGGGACTGACCTAAACGGCACGGCTGTTAAGGTGGCTATTGATAAGTTGAAAAACCGCATATGCGAGTTGTTTACCAAAGAGTTTAGCAAGGCGCACGCTGATAACCCATCGGTAAAGGAAAATATTGTTATTGAAAACGATTTAATTTTTGATAAGAAAAACCCTGATAGAAAAATTGATTTTGGCGAGGCCATGACCGTTTGCCACTTTAACCAAATTAGTTTAAGCGCTAATGGGTTTTACCGCACACCAAACATTGGCTGGGATAAAGCAACCGGTTGGGGCAAGCCTTTTAATTACTATGCATTTGGCATGTGCGTAAGCGAAGTGATGGTTGATACACTAACCGGTTTTTATAAAAATTTGCGCACCGATATTTTACACGATGTGGGCGACTCTATTAACGCAGGGCTTGATATTGGACAAGTGGAAGGCGGTTATATACAGGGTGTGGGCTGGTGCACTACCG
>DATFTU010000091.1:0-3621 GCA_035261565.1 Bacteroidia bacterium | reverse complement strand
CCATGCCCATATATACAATGTTGCTTAGGTGCTGGTTATATTTTTCTTTTGCCAAATTATTTACCAAAACAACCTGGTCGTAAATTTCGTCGGCATTTAAATTACGCAAGCGGTTTAATCTGCCTGTGGCACAAAATTTACAAGTTAAACTGCAACCCACTTGCGATGATATGCAGGCTGTCATTCGTGTTTCAGTTGGTATCAAAACACCTTCCACCACATTGCCGTCAAATAATTTCATGGCGCACTTAATGGTGCGGTCGCCACTAATTTGCATATCATCAATGGTAACAGCATTAATTACAAAATGCTCGGCAAGCAGCAAACGTAAGTCTTTTGATAGGTTGCTCATGTCCTCAAAACTGTGCGCACTTTTTTGCCAAAGCCATTGCCAGATTTGCTTGGCACGAAAAGCAGGCTGCCCCTTTTCTTTTAAAAAAGAGTTTATCTGTTCTGCTGTTAAAGCCCGTATATCTTGCTTTTGTGCCATACTGCAAAGGTAACACTTAGATTTGACAAACAACTCACCGCAAAAACCGTCTTTTTACTATTTTTACAGCCATGCAATTTATTACCGCCCCAACCATTTACCCTATAAACACAACACCCTTGCAAAATACCGTAATTGTGTACGATAGCAATGGCGTAATAATTGATTTAGTGGCCGAAACTGATATAGACCCTCTTAAAATTAAACATTACGAAGGCTCAATTTGTCCTGGTTTTGTAAACACACACTGCCATTTAGAACTTTCGTTTATGAAAGATAAGATTGCTGCAGGGCAGGGGCTGCACCATTTTATTAAAGAAGTAGAGAGCCTTAAAAAACCAAATGATGATGAGGTTTTGCAAGCTATTGAAAATGCGGATACCGAAATGTACCACAATGGCATTGTAGCCGTAGGCGATATATCAAACACCGCAAATACCTTTGCATATAAGGTAAACAAATCAAAAATTTACTATCACAATTTTTTAGAGATATATGCCTTTGATGAAACCCGTTCCGATTCCGCTTTCGAGCGCGGTTTAAAATTGCAGGCAGACTTACGCGAGTTTTTAGATGATAAAATCTATCAGCAATCATCCATCACACCGCACGCACCTTATTCGGCTTCTGTAAAATTATTGAGCTTATTTACCGAACATGCCAAAAAACACAACTCCATGCTTACCATTCATAACCAGGAAACAGAAGACGAAAATCTTTTCTTTCTTGAGAAAAAAGGCAGCATTTTAGAACGGCTAAAAACCTTTAACATACCAACCGAAAACTGGCAGGCACCCGGCAAAACAAGTCTGCAAGCCACTTTGCCATATTTGCCCAATAAAAATAAATTGCAATTGGTGCACAATACTTTTACCAACCAGGCCGATATTTCATTTGCCAATAACTATAACAAAAATTTGTTTTGGTGTTTTTGTGTAAACGCCAATTTGTATATCGAAAACAAAACGCCTGAAATAAACCTGTTTCAAAAAAACAATTGTGTCATAACCTTAGGTACCGATAGTTATGCCAGCAACTGGAGCCTTAGTATTTTTGATGAAATAAAAACCCTGCACAAACATTTCCCTGATATTGAGCTAAACCAACTGCTTACCTGGGCAACTATAAACGGTGCTAATTATTTGGGCATACAAAACAAATTTGGCAGCATACAAAAAGGCAAAACCCCCGGCTTAAATTTAATCAGTACCAATTTTAAAACCGTAACACGTATTATTTAAAATATATCAGGTTTTATTTATAAAACATGTACTCATAGTTGTATTTTGCAATAACATCATTTCATCGGTAGTCATATCTTTAGTTTTAGTTCTAAAAAGGTTAAAAATATTTAATCGTGCTGTTAAGTAATGATAAATAAACTCTTCTGTTTACCAATTAAAATAATTTTGCTTAAATAAATTTTAAAAATAAAAACTATGAAATCACTAAAAATTGCAGCATTAAGTTTGTTTATGTTAGTTGCCAACTTTACTTGGGCACAACAAAACAATCAAAACTCAAAAACCCCCGAAGAACGTGCAACCGAGCACAGCACAATGCTCACACAAAAATTGGGCTTAAGCGCCGACCAGCAGAAATCGGTTTATACAGCCTGCCTGCAACGCGCTCAGCAAAACGAAGCCGACAGAACCAAATACCAGGGCGATAGAGAAGGTATGCGTGCAGCGCGTAAACAAAGCAACGATGCCTTTGATGCCAGCATGGATAAAATATTAACCGCCGACCAAAAAACAAAATACCAACAGCTTAAACAAGAAGAAGAAGCTAAACGCAAACAAGGCGGTGGCAGGCAACGTGGTGGTGAGTAAAATCGTAAACAAACAAAAAAACCGAAGCAATCTACTTCGGTTTTTTATTTCCACTTTTTATCGTCTTTAATAATGCCTTCTTTCATCAGCTCATATAAGTAATAGCGTTTGCCTTTATAAAAGCCCACTACAAACGCATCAGGTACGGCAAGCTTGCGTATCTCTTCCAAATCGGCATTCATTGTATTTAGTGTGGTATATTCTTTACTTAAAATAAAACGTGGCATATCATCAATTACTACTTTTTCTATTTTACCAAACTGCTTAATTTTTTTGTAATCAACATTTTTGTTTTTGTGGTGTGCTGCCACCTGTATGCGGTATATTAAACCGGCAACCGCTTCATCGCCGCTTACTGTGCCGGTATTGGCAGTTGCAGTAGCTGTTGTATCAACTTCTTTCAGTGTTTTAAAGTTTACATCTTTTATTTTTAAAAGATACTCGCTTGCAGTTGCAGCTTCAATGGTTTCGGTTTGTGTAAGCGTATCGTTTAAGCGCCAGGTAATTTTATAATCTTGTCCCAAAGGAAATACCAATTGGTAAAAACCACTCGTTGCGTCCGATTTTATTTTTTTAACCAATCCGTTACTGCCCGTTACATCAATGCTAATTTGTGTAGGTCCGTTGTTTAATGATGTTATGCCTTTTACAACCACCATAGCAGGCATAACGCCTAATATACCGGGCTCAACCGTATATAAATCATTATCGCCAAAACCATCAGGCTTAGCAATTGAGTAACAGCCTTTATCACCACTAGCCGATAAAAAATAATGTATATCATCATCCGGAGTGTTTATGGGGTAACCCATGTTTTCAGGCTCAGTCCATGTGCCATCGGGTTTTAAATAGGTTTTAAAAACATCATAGCCACCCATGCTGTTATGGCCTTTCGAGCTAAACAAAAACAGCTTGCCATCTAAATGCACAAAGGGGTCGTCTTCATCTTCGGGTGTATTTATTTTATCACCTAAGTTTTGTGCATCGCCCCAGGTGCTGTCGCTTTGCATAACACATTTGTATAAATCTTTTCCGCCAAAGCCGCCACCGCGCGAGCTCGAAAAATAAAGTGTTTTTCCATCCGGAGCCAAAAAGCAATTATCTTCCCAACTGGGTGTATTTACCCCGCCGGGTATTTTATAAGGCGCACCCCATTCGTTGTTAACCAAATTACTCATGTATATGTCGCCGTCATCTTCAGGGCTGTCTCTCGATACAAAAAGTAATTTACCGTCGTACGATATCGATAAAGCCTCATCATTGTTATTGCTGTTAACAATGCTAATGGGTTTAGGTTGT
>DATFTU010000090.1:0-3280 GCA_035261565.1 Bacteroidia bacterium | reverse complement strand
CGCAAAGGCTTGGATATGATGTATGATAATATGGAAACCGGCCGTGCCGCCGTTTTACAAGCCCTTAATAACATTAACGAGGTGCATAAAAACCGCCCGGGTTCTTTTAACGTGCAGGTGTTTTTCGAATCGAAAAACCAGGAAATAGTAAATATTTTTAAAGGTGCCACTGCCGAAGAAAAAACCCAGGTATTACAAATACTTGGCACAGTTGATGCCGCAAATACTACCATTTATTCAGCAATATCACAATAACAACGCCATTTTGACAATATATAAAGCTATGGCATAGTTTTTCACGCCAATTAATTATAATTTTTTACCATGAACGATTTTTTTAACGATATGCGCTTTAACGGTATAAACGAGGAAGATGCCGAGTTTATTCCTTTATTATCGCAAGAGGATGAAGACCAGATGAATAATGAAAAATTGCCCGAATCGGTTTTTATACTTCCTTTACGCAATACCGTTTTATTTCCGGGTGTGGTTATACCCATTACCGTAGGCCGAGATAAATCTATCCAATTAATACGCGATGCTTACAAAGGCTCTAAAATTATTGGCGTGGTTTCTCAAAAAAATGATGCTATTGAAGAGCCTAAGCCCGAAGATTTAAACGATGTGGGTACCATTGCCCATATCATTAAACAACTGCGCATGCCCGATGGCAGCACAACCGTAATTTTACAAGGCAAAAAACGCTTTAAAACAGGTGAGTTTACCCAAACCGAACCATACTTTAAAGCTAAGGTTGTGCCATTTGAAGAAACTAAGGCAAAGAAAAACGATAAAGAATTTTCTGCCCTGGTATCTTCTTTAAAAGATTTGGCTACACAAATAATTAAACAATCGCCGCAAATGCCAAGCGAGGCTGCTTTTGCCATTAATAATATTGAGAGTGCCTCTTTTCTTATAAATTTTATTTCATCGCACGCTAATGTTTCGTCGTTAGAGAAACAAAAAATGCTTGAGTTACCTGATATAACAGAGCGTGCAACCCTTGTATTAAAAAACCTGACACAGGAGTTGCAAATGCTGCAACTAAAAAACGAAATTCAGAATAAAGTAAAAACCGATTTAGACAAACAGCAACGCGAGTATTTTTTAAACCAACAAATAAAAACCATACAGGAAGAGTTGGGGGGCAACCAACACGAGCAGGAGATTGCAGAGTTTAAAGAAAAAGCAAAAAATAAAAAGTGGGCAAAAGAGGTACAAGATGTTTTTGAAAAACAAATTTCAAAACTTCAGCGTATGAACCCCAATGCGGCCGAGTATGCCATACAAACAAATTACTTAGACCTATTACTTGATTTACCATGGAACGATTACACGGCCGATAACTTCAATTTAAAAAATGCAGAACGCATTTTAAATGAAGATCATCATGGCTTAGATAAAGTTAAAGAACGCATATTAGAACATCTTGCTGTAATTAAATTAAAAGGCAATTTAAAATCGCCTATACTTTGTTTATACGGCCCTCCGGGTGTTGGTAAAACATCTTTAGGTAAAAGCATTGCAAAAGCTTTAGGTAGAAAATATGTGCGCATGAGTTTAGGTGGCTTAAAAGATGAAAGCGAAATTCGTGGCCATCGTAAAACCTATATTGGCGCCATGCCGGGCCGTGTTTTACAAAACATAAAAAAAGTACAATCATCTAACCCTGTTTTTGTGTTAGATGAGATAGATAAACTGGGAGCCGATTATCATGGCGACCCATCATCGGCTCTGCTTGAGGTGCTTGATCCCGAACAAAACTCAACTTTTTACGATAACTATTTAGAGCTCGATTTCGACTTAAGTAAAGTACTGTTTATTGCCACGGCAAACTCATTAAGCAGCATACAACCAGCCCTGCGCGACCGTATGGAGATTATTGAAATAAACGGATACACTACCGAAGAAAAAATACAAATTGCACAAAAGCACATTGTGCCAAAAGTTACGGAGGATACAGGCTTAAAAAAATCGCAATTAAAAATTTCAGATAAAGTTTTAGATAGAATAATTGAAGATTATACACGTGAAAGCGGAGTGCGCTCGCTTGAAAAACGCATTTCTAAAATTGCACGTTTTACCGCAAAAGAAATTGCCAGCAACAAAAAAAATCTCACCAAAATAACCGAAGAAAATTTAATTAAAATACTGGGCCCTGCACACAGTAAAGATAAATATCAGGGCAACGATGTGCCGGGTGTTGTTACCGGCTTAGCCTGGACACAAGTTGGTGGCGACATTTTGTTTATCGAAACCAGCTTATCTGATGGAGACGGGCAAAAATTAACCCTAACAGGTAACCTGGGCGATGTAATGAAAGAAAGTGCCGTTATTGCTTTAGAATTTTTAAAAGCGCACCCACAATTAATTGAAGCCAATGCCGATACTTTTAAAGGCAAAAACATACACATACACGTACCTGAAGGAGGCACCCCAAAAGATGGCCCATCAGCAGGTATTGCCATGCTTACCAGTTTAGCATCAGCCTTTACAAAACGTAAAGTGCGTAAACACCTGGCTATGACAGGCGAAATAACCCTGCGCGGCCGTGTACTTGCCATAGGTGGCTTAAAAGAAAAACTACTGGCAGCAAAACGTGCGGGTATAAAAGAAATTATTTTATGCGAAGAGAACCGCAAAGATGTGGATGATATAAATGCAGATTATTTAAAAGGCCTGCATATACACTACGTAACCCACATGCACCAGGTACTCGATATAGCTTTGCTTAAAGAAAAAGCAAAAACAGGAGTGTTACAAGGCGCTGAAAATTAATTTTTTACTTTAAAATTTAACATATATTTACCCCCATGAATTTGGGTCAGCACCATATTGCCTTAAACGTAAAAAATCTGCAAACCTCTAAAGAGTTTTACCTTAAAATGGGCTTTGTGGTTGATGAGCGTTTTAGCAACGTGCAACGCAAATATCTTATTATGCGCAATGGTATACTAATTGTAGGTTTGTACGAAGGCATAATTCCCAGAAACACGCTAACGTTTTCACCCGAAAACATTTTTGAACTGCAAAAAGAATTAAAGCAAAAAGGTGTTCCTTTTGTAATGGAAGCAAAAGAAGGTGCACAGAGCAGTTCACACTTTTTAATCATTGACCCCGACGGGAATCCGTTGTTTTTTGAGCAACACTAATTGCTGATAATTTTTAACTCCATCTTCTTACCTATTCATTAAATTTGAGGCAATTGAAATTGTATGGCATATAATAAAATTACACCTCAAATACTTAACCAGTTACAGCAAATTGTTGGAGCCGATTA
>DATFTU010000089.1:0-3711 GCA_035261565.1 Bacteroidia bacterium | reverse complement strand
TGTACCTAACCAGCCAAAACCTATCATGTATTTATTAATAGCATAAGCTACCGAGGCTTCTTTACCTGCTTTTTCAAACTCTTGCCAGTTTGCAACACCGGTTAGTACGTGAGAAAATAAAATATAAAGAATGGTGCATACTAATAACGACCCTAAAATACCAATGGGCATATCGCGTTTTGGGTTTTTAGCCTCCTGAGCCGCCGTAGAAACGGCATCAAAACCTATAAATGCGAAAAACACAATGGCTGCGCCACCTAAAACGCCACCCCAACCGTGTTTAAATACACCTTCGTGCCCTGCCACCCCATCAGGAATTAAGTAAGGTGTATGGTTTGCCGGTTTAATAAAGCCCCAGCCAATAGCTATAAACACTAATACAATGGCCACTTTAATAAATACAATAATTCCGTTTACAAAAGCAGATTCTTTGGTTCCTTTTATAAGAAGTAATGACAAAGCCAGCAGAATGAAAAGTGCCGGTATATTCATTATACCATGTATGCCACCGGCTGAAGTTTCGAAAGGCGAGTGGCACCATTGGTATGGAATAGAACCACCCAACAAATTATTTAAATATTCGCTCCAGGCAATTGAAACAGTTGCTGCGCCCAAGGCGTATTCCATAATAAGAGCCCAACCAATAACCCAGGCCACAATTTCGCCCATGGTTGCGTAAGCATACGTATAAGCACTTCCGGCAATGGGTATCATGGCGGCAAATTCGGCATAACAAAGTCCGGCAAACAAGCAACCTACAGCTGCCACAACAAACGATAGTGTAACTGCCGGCCCTGCGGCCTCGGCTGAGGCAGCGGCAGTACGAACAAATAATCCGGCTCCTATAATGGCACCAATGCCTAAAGCCACTAAGGCCCAAACCCCCAAGGTTTTTTTAAGTCCTTTTTCATTAGCAGTATTTAATAACTGCTCTAATGATTTCTTTCTGAAAAAATCTGACATATTTTGTGAAAATGTTAAGTAGTAAAGCTACAATTTTTTTTATGCCGACAAGGTACTCATATCCCGTATTTTATAAAAAAACATACTTGTTACTAAAAATGGCCTGTGTATAAATTAGTTACTTTTGGGCAGGTTTGTTATTATGAGGAGAAATGTTGATTTAATAAGAGGTGTAATTTTTTTTACCTGTTTGGGGCTTTTGACCTCGTGTATTATACCCGGCCGAAGATTTGAAAAGACCAAAATGCCTGCTGCTCCTAACTATGCCGATTCTTTTTTTTGGGCGGCTTTACCCACCAAAAAAGATAGTGCCGATATAGTTATACCCGGTGCAGGCATAAAAGATAAACAAGCAACAGCGCCCATTGATGTATTTTATGTACACCCAACTACATATTTAATTGGCAACAGATGGAACGCGGATTTGAAAAACAAAAAAATTAATAAACTAACAGATACAAAGCCCATACAAAACCAGGCCAGTGTGTTTAACGAAATGTGCAGAGTATATGCGCCGCGTTACCGGCAGGCTGTGCTTTATTCGTACGCTCCACGGTCTACTAAAACAGGAAACGGAGCGCAGGCGTTTAATTTAGCTTATGGAGATGTTAAAGCTGCCTTTGAATATTATTTGAAAAATTATAATCAGGGGCGGCCGTTTATTATAGCCTCGCATAGCCAAGGCACAGATCATTGTATCAGGTTGATACATGATTTTATAGAGAATGACAGTACGTTGAAAAAGAAATTAGTGGCTGCGTATATTATTGGACGTCCGTTTCAAAAAGGAAGCATTAAGGGTATTCCTCCGGCTGATTCTGCTAACCAAACGGGTTGTTACATAACCTGGAATACGGTTTTATGGGGAGAAAAAACTTTTTACGGGCTACCTACAAATAATTTAGAATGCGTTAATCCGCTTTCATGGAAGAGGGATACATTATATGCTTCATCATTATTAAGCGAAGGGGGATTACCGCAATCGTTTAATAAAGTGGATGTGGGTTTAACTGATGCACAAATTTCGCCCACCGGTTTATTGTGGATTCATAGGCCAAACACTACAACAAAAGAATACCCATATATAAATGCAAAAAGGTTTCATGTGCTTGATTACAATTTGTTTTACATGAATATGCGCAATAATATAAAACTGCGTACAGAAACATATCTTCGTTTAAATAGTAAGCAATAAATTTTGTAGAATTACTTTCTGTATTTTACTTCTAAAGTGTGCATTTCAATTAATGGTTTCAAAAACTCTTCCAAGTCATAAACACATAATTGAGAAGCGGCATCGCATAATGCTTTTTCGGGTTCAGGATGCGTTTCAATAAATACCCCATCAACACCGCTGGCAACGCCCGCCCTTGAAAGTACAGGTAAAAATTCTCTTGCACCACCTTTAGCATCTGAACTTGGAATACCATACTTTCGCACGCAATGCGTAATATCAAACACCACCGGGTAACCTAAATTGTTCATGTGGAAGAATGCGCGAGGGTCAACAATTAAATCATTGTAACCAAAGGTGTAACCACGCTCGGTAAGAATAATATTATCATTTCCTGCTTCAATACATTTTTGCAATGGGTGTTTCATGTTATCGGGAGCTAAAAACTGCCCATGTTTAATATTTACCACTTTGCCTGTTTTTGCAGCAGCCACTAATAAAGTTGATTGCATACATAAGTAAGCGGGTATTTGTAACACATCAACCACAGCACCTGCGGCAGCGGCTTGGTCGGGGTAATGTATATCGGTTAAGACAGGAAAATCAAATTGCTCTTTTACTTTGGCCAGCATTTTTACACCTTTATCTAAACCCGGGCCATCGTAATATTTTAAACTGCTACGGTTATCTTTTTGAAAAGATGATTTGTAGATAATTTTAATTTTCATGCGCTCAGAAACCTCTTTCAGTTTCTCGGCAGTTTTCATCATAATAGATTCTTCTTCTATTACACAAGGACCAGATATTAAAAACAACTCGTTGTTTCCGCATTCAATATTGCCGACTTTTACAATTTTTTTGCTCATTATAATCTTCTAAATAAATCTTTAATATAATCTAAATTAACTTTTTGTTGCCAGTTATCGCCAAAAGCATGGTGCCACATAAAAGGCAAGTTATAAGAAACCGTTGCCATGGCGGTTAATGTTTCTTCATTCCAATCTTTACTTAAGTTTTGCGGTAACACAATTTTATGCTTGGTAATCATTTGCATAAACTCGCTATGTCCTTTTAAATAAATATCGCCAAGGTGTTGGAAAATAATACAGTTTGCATAACAGTGGCGTGTACCCAATATTTTAGACAAGCCGTAACTTAATGCATGACAAACACCCACCTCGCTATACGTTAAACTTAAACCGCCCATTAATGAGGCGACCATTAGTTTGTCATTATTTTCAGGTGTTTGTCCGGCTTTATTACCTAAGTAAACTTCTCTGCAAAGTTTAAGCGACTGTTCGCCATAGGCTAAACTAAAAGCATTATTACGTATACCGGTTTCGCTTTCTATACAATGTATGTAAGTATCCATGCCGGTATAAAACCACCAATCGGTTGGTACGCTGGCAATTAATTCAGGGTCTAAAATAACCTGATTAAAAACTGTCCAATCGCATTTTAAACCTAATTTTTTTTCAGGACCTGTAAGTACAGCTGTCATTGATACTTCAGCACCTGTACCCGAAATAGTTGGTACACCTAAATGATATACACCTGCTTTTTTTATCAGGTTT
>DATFTU010000088.1:0-4157 GCA_035261565.1 Bacteroidia bacterium | reverse complement strand
GTGTTGATGGTATTTTTTAACTCCAATACTTCTCCTTTAACGTCCACCGTAATTTTACGCGATAAGTCACCTTTTGCCACCGCCGTTGTTACCTCGGCAATGTTACGTACCTGCGATGTTAAGTTAGAACCCATTTGGTTTACCGAGTCGGTCAAATCCTTCCACACACCGGCAACACCTTTTACTTTTGCTTGCCCGCCCAGTTTACCCTCACTACCCACCTCACGTGCCACACGGGTTACCTCAGATGAGAATGAGTTCAGCTGATCCACCATCGTATTAATGGTATTTTTAAGCTCCAAAATCTCACCTTTAACGTCCACGGTAATTTTACGCGATAAATCACCATTTGCCACCGCTGTTGTTACCTCGGCAATGTTACGCACCTGGCCCGTTAAATTACCCGCCATTTGGTTTACCGAGTCAGTTAAATCTTTCCATGTACCGGCAACCCCTTTTACCTGGGCCTGCCCGCCGAGTTTTCCTTCCGTACCTACTTCACGAGCTACCCGCGTTACTTCAGATGCGAAGGAATTCAGCTGATCCACCATCGTGTTAATGGTATTTTTAAGTTCAAGGATTTCTCCTTTTACATCCACCGTAATTTTTTTCGATAAGTCGCCTTTAGCTACCGCTGTTGTTACATCGGCAATGTTACGTACCTGTGCTGTAAGGTTTACGGCCATTAAGTTTACCGAGTCAGTCAAATCTTTCCACACACCGGCAACGCCTTTTACTTTTGCTTGTCCACCCAATTTACCTTCACTACCCACCTCACGCGATACACGGGTTACCTCCATCGTAAACAGGTTTAGCTGTTTCACCATGTCGTTCACCTCTTTTGCAATACGGGCAAATTCTCCTTGTAACGAGTGGTCGCCTGTCTCAATCGGAATTTGTTGCGATAAATTTCCTTTTGCTACTGCAGAAATTACCCGGTCTATCTCTCGTACCGGATAAACCAAATCCGAGATTAAGGAATTTAAATCTTCAACCCCGTTTTTCCATTCGCCTTGTGCATATGGTAAAACAATACGATGATTTAATTTACCCTCTTTACCAATAGTAGTTCTCGCTTTTGAAAACTCTTTAACCAGTTTTTTATTGGTTGAAATAATTTCGTTTAATGTGTCGCAAATTTTCCCACTAATGCCCGTATTATGAATAGGCATTTTTACGTCAAAATTTCCATTCTTTACTTCGGTAAGAATGGTTAATAATTCATTTATATCTAACGAATGGTTTGCAACATCTTTAAAAGAGATGTTTCCGTTTAAATGTTCATTTGTATGCGATTTCCCGTTTTTTGTTTTTTTTAATTCAAGAGTTTCAGCATGAACCCCATTGGTTAACGAATTTAAAACAGGTTTTGTTTTTTTGAGTTTTGTAGCCATAATACTAATTTTGGGTATAGTAAATACTAATACTTTAGTAATTCCAAAGCTAATTTAATTTGGCTGAATGGCCTACAAATGTTGATAAATCAGGTGTTTGGGGAATTTTTGCCCCATTTTTTTGCTAATCAAATTAAATGCCAAATCTTATATTTTAATTGATTTATGAAAATTTAAGATTTTTTATTTTTTCTCTTTCTCATCCTTCTCTTTCTTTTCTTTTTCTTCCGCTTTATCTTGTGCTTTCTTTTCTTTCTTTTTAAAATAACCTTTTAAAAGAAAGTTATGACTTGCTGCAGCCATGTTTTCTTTAAAACCACCAGCGCCTTGTTTAATATTAACCATAGCGTCGTTTACGTTTTTAGCTAATGTGGTATCCATTAACAATCTTCCTACAGTGCCCTTACCATCGCGTATACTGCCCATAACGGTAGCCAAATCGCTTGTTATTGTCGCCGCGTTATCAGTGGTTACTTTTATTTTTTGCAAAATTTCATCGGTGCTAACGGTTTGGGCTGTTTTAATAATATCATTATCTACTAATTGTTCTTTACTGGCTGCCCCGGGCATTATTAGTACAATTTTATTGCCCATTAATCCATCAGAGCCAATAATGGCCTTTACATTTTTTTTCATAAATTTTCTTGAACTTTCATCAATCATCATATCCACCTTTACGGTTGAATCTGTCATTTGCTCTATATCTTCAACCACACCCACATTAATGCCCGAAAAACGTACATTGTTTCCCACTTCTAACCCGCTAATATCTTTAAAAATACCGCTTATGCGAAATGTATCATTAAACAATTGCTGTTTTTGCCCTATAAAGTAAATACCTGCAATAAATAGCAAGGCAGTAACAGAAACAAATATTCCCAATTTTATTTTATTATTAGTTGCTTTTTTCATGACTTCATATTTTTAATTTTATTTAAAGAATGAGCTTACCCATTCATCTTTTGATTCTGATAATTCTTTAAAACTTCCTTCAGCAATGCATTCGCCTTCTTTAATAACCACCATACGGTTTGCTGTAATACGGGCACACTCTACATCATGTGTAATAATAATAGAAGCTGCATTGTAATTTTTTTGCACATCTAAAATAAGGTGGCTAATTTCTTTTGATGTTATGGGGTCTAGCCCTGTAGTTGGTTCATCGTATAAAATAACCTCGGGTTTTAATATTAAAGTGCGGGCTAATCCAACTCGCTTTCTCATACCGCCTGATAGTTCAGATGGCATTTTATCAATAGCTTTTTCTAAACCAACGCTTTTTAAAGTTTCTAAAACTAAAGCGTCAATTTCTTCCTGTGGTTTTTTCTTTAAATCACGTAAGGGGAATTCAAGGTTTTCTCGCACCGTCATAGAATCATACAAAGCTGCACTTTGAAATAAAAAACCAATTTTTTTTCTTAGCGTATTTAATTCTTCATTTTTTAATTCTAAAATATTTTCGCCTAATACCGATACTTTGCCATCATCGGGCATAAGCAAACCAACCATACATTTTATGAGCACTGATTTGCCGCTGCCCGATTTGCCAAATACTACCAGGTTTTCTCCTTTGGCAATTTTTAAATTAATATCGCGTAACACATGGTTATTGCCAAACGATTTTTTTAAATGCTCTATTTCAACAATTGTTTCCATATCTATCCGTTAAATAAACTGGTTATTTGTACAGCAATCATATCAATTATAAAAACCATTAACGATGCGTATACAACAGATGCGTTGGCCGATTTACCAACTCCTTCAGTTCCTCTGTTTGAGTTGTATCCTTTATAACAGCCTATTAATGCAACCGCAAAGCCAAAGAAAAAAGTTTTAATAAAAGCCGGAAAAACATCTGAGAAATAAAGTTTTTCAAACACTTTGATAAAAAATAAATGGAAAGTAACATCGCCTTTTAAGTTTACACCAATATAAGCGCCATACATGGCAATGGCATCGGCTGCAATTACTAATACAGGCAACATTAAGGTGGATGATAAAATGCGTGTAACAACTATGTATTTAAATGGGTTTGTACCCGATACCTCCATGGCATCAATCTGCTCGGTAACTTTCATAGAGGCCAACTCGGCACCAATACCCGAGCCAACTTTTCCTGCAAAAATTAGTGCCGTTATAACAGGGCCAATCTCTCTTACAATTGATACGGCCACCATAGCCGGTAACCACGATTCGGCACCAAACTCGGCAAGTGTTGGTCTTGATTGTATGGTCAGCACAAGGCCCATAATTAATCCGGTAATAGCTACTAATGCTAAAGATTTATAACCAATTAAATAGGATTGTTTAATAACCTCTTTAAACTCATAAGGTGGTTTAATTACTTCTTTAAAAAATCGGAAAGCAAAAATGGTTAACTCAGCAACTGATTCAAAAAAAGTTTTTAATGATTTAAGAAAAACATTTCCTGAAGTTTCAATTTCTTCATTTTTTATGGTTTCGTTACTATTTTTTACTTCTTCGGTCATATTAGGATTTTGTAGAAATGGAATTAGATTGTTTTATCCATCTTATAGAATATTTAGTTGCAGATGGCACAGTATTTCCTAAAAGAAAACCCCACGGTTTTAAAGATTCAATATGATCGAAAATAACTTTAACAATAGCAGTTATAGGAATGGAAAGAAACATACCTGAAATTCCCCAAAGAGTACCGCCCACCAACACAATAGCAACCGATATAAGGGCATTAAGCTGAACCCGTGATGCAACTATATTGGGTATTAAATAATGATTGTCTAT
>DATFTU010000087.1:0-4150 GCA_035261565.1 Bacteroidia bacterium | reverse complement strand
TTGTTTCCATTTTTTATTGTTTTTAATTATTATTTAAGTTTATTCAGATAAATAACCGCCATCAATTTCTAATGTAGTGCCTGATATAAAAGAGCTTTCATCACAGGCAAGAAAAATAAATCCGTTAGCAATTTCCTCAGGTTTCCCCAGTCTTTTCATGGGGTGTAAATCAATAATACGTTGTTTTGCACCCTCGCGGTCATTTATACCAATTTTTGTCAGTAAAGGTGTATCAACAAAACCGGGACAAATAGCATTTATGCGTATGCCATCTGTTGCATACTCTAAAGCAGCAGTTTGTGTAAGGCCAATAACACCATGCTTAGCAGCCACATAATGCGATGAAGTAGAAAAACCAACCTTACCCATTACAGATGACATATTTACAATAACTCCGCTCTTTTGTTTCCACATATGTGCCAGCTCATGCCGCATGCAATTAAAAACGCCGTTTAAATTTATGTTAATTACCTGTAACCAAGCCTCTTCGGTCATCTTACCCACTTTACTAGCCGTGCCACCAATACCGGCATTATTTAAAGCCACATCAAGTGTACCAAATGTATCTACTGCTATTTGTATAGTACCTTCAACCTGATTAAATTTTGAAACATCGCATTCAATAAAAATAGCTTTAGAGTTTTCTTTTTTTATTTCCTGCATCGTTTCATCGCTTTCAGCAGATTTCATATCAGCTATAACAATGTTAGCCCCTTGTTTTGCTGCGGCAATAGCACAAACTTTTCCTATACCCGATAGGCCTCCGGTTATAAACACGGTTTTATTTTCTAACTTTTTCATTTTTAAAGATGCTTATAAAGGGAAAGATTAGTTATTAAATTGGTTTATTTACCGGTACGATAAATTATTAAGTAATTATTCAAAATTTTGTACCATAAAAACAGAGGCTCAATATTTTAGCATTAGTTGTTAAAACTACTTTTTGAAGAAGTTTTTTTAGAAAAAAATATTTATTATAAAACAATTAGTATACTTTGTTTTTACATTCAAATTTTCAGAAAAAACGTTGTGAGTTATTCTCCTCACCTTGAGGCTTTTATTCCCCATTTTGATTTTTTAAGCCAATAACACTTCGCAACTTCTTTTATTAAAAAAATTGCTGGAATGAAATTTATTTGATAATGCCATTAAATATTATTAAAAATGGAATTGAAAGAAAAAACTAATCTAAAAACCTTTTTAAAACAAAAAGGGCAACATAATAAAATTAATATAACCTGTACCAAACTAAAAAACGACTTAAAGTGGTTTACCAGTTCGGAAAACATTTACCATGAGCCTTTTGTTAATGAAGAAAAAGCAATAATTGGATTAGTAGAAAATTGGTGGGTAAATAGTTAGAGCTTGTATTATAATATGCACTTTACTATATTTCTTTATAATAAATTTCGGTTGAAGGGCGGTTTCTTCCATCAATAATTTTAGAATGCACTTTACAAATGGCTTTAATAGAAGCGTGAGAACGGAATTTAGAAAAAATACTTTTTGGATAAGCACAAAACAAACAAATTTGGTATTGCTGTTGGATATTATGCCACAGTTTCTCTACTTTTACAGCTGCTTCGGTTTGCCCGCCAGCCAATAAAATAGTTTTCATTTCGCCAAAAGCTCTAACCTTTTGGTTATTTTTTTTAGCCCGTTTCATAATTTTATCTATAAAAGTGTTAAAACGAGCCTCATCCACCTGGTTATTTACCATAAAATTTGCAATACTTTCGTTTGCATCAACAGGTATGTATTGGTCAGTTGCCATAAAAGTATCTAAATCAAACCCATGAACCCTAAGCCTACCGCTTAAAAAGTTAAGGTGTTCTGCTGTAGCAACTAATACAACGCTTTCTCCTTTAATTAAACCATCGCCCGCAAATCCTTCTAACGTATTAAAAAAGGAGTTATTATTCTCATAAATCTGAACTAAATGATCATATGGCGCAATTTCTCCCCAAAAAACCTGAATGTTTGAGCTTTGCCAGTTATTAATTTCTTCCTCTACTTTTTCCATAATCAAATTTTAATAACAATTAAATCTGGCATATAATTTTAACATATAGTAACCATGGTTTCATTTAAAACCTCACTACTTATAGCCCGATAATTAACATTTAAAACACAAATAATATGCCAAATGAAAAAATTAGAATTGGGGATAATGTTAAATTAAAATCTGAGTCTCCGGTAATGATAGTGGTAAAAGTAACCAATGACGAATTAACAAATAGCGAAGATATTATTTCGTGTTTTTATTGGAATAATATAAAAGGCGAATTTTCTACACAAGATTTTAAGGCCTATATGCTTATACTACATAAATAAGATTTTCTTTACACTTTGTTGCCTCCCCCTTCTTCAAACAGTTTTTTTCTTACCGGCTCAAGCAAACAAAGGTTAAGAATATCCTGAGATTCAAGTGAGACTTTCATATCTAAAAGATATGATACCTGCTTGTAAAACTCTTTTTTCATTGCATGAATTTTATCTCTTTCAATAGGGTAAACAGCAAGAAACAAATTAAAAACCAAGTTTGTTGCAAGCTCTTTTTGATTTTCTTTATAAGGTAACGAAAACGTAATAAAAAAATCCTTTAATATATCCATATATTATTTAATAAAACACCAAAGCTTTGTTAGAAATTTTATACCATAATACTAAAGTAATTATATCACTTAAAATTTAAATAGCTGGTATAATTATTTCTTATTTATTACTGACAAAAAACTAAACTAAAAATGTATGTATCAAAAAAAATAATCTCTCTAATTATTACATTAATACTTGCATTAAATATAACTGCGCAACATGATGATAATATGTATCAAGCCCGAAGTTATTGTGCAAAATTAAAAGACGGTGTAATTATCGTTATGTATCAGGATAACCCAATAACCTCGGATGTTATATTAGATAATGGATCAGTTATTAAACCGGATGGCACTATACTAACAAAAGACGGAAATAAACTAACACTAAAAGATGGAGAATGCATTGACCAAAGTGGTGCAATACCTGTAAAAAAGAAAAAATAACACCACTACTGAATTATAAATATCAGATAACATTATTATATGAACGCAAATACAAAAAAAAGAAACGAGATAATATACAGCTGGGTTACTACTACACTTGTTGTATTAATAATAATAGTATCTATTGCTGTAAATTATATAAAATTGTAGATTAAGTTTTAAGAGTTCTGCATAATTTTTCTCCGGTATAAAAAACCTGATTGTGGAAATAAATCCACAAAACAATAATCCCTTTATAATGGTACAAAATGTGCTATATAGTTTGTAACCAGTATACAATTTGTAAGCCTATACCTAAATCTCGAAAATAAAACAAACTTTGTTCAAAATAAAAATACCGGGTTATTTCATACGAAAGTGATTAGGTGTAAGGAGTTTGTACTAAAAGGTGTGTTATGGAAACTGAACCAAGATTTATTATAATTGATGATAACCCTATAGATATCATCATTCATAAGTTCATGATAAAAAATGAATTAAAAAAAAGTCCGATTGTTGCTCAGTTTAATCGCCCGGAATTAGGTATAAATTACATTGAAAGAAATTATTCTACCACCACCTATAATAAAACTATTCTGTTTATACCCTACGAGATGTTACTGTTAAATGGGTACAATTTTTTAGAAAGTTTTGGAGAGTTGGATTCAAAAATCAGAGAGCAAGTAAATATATTTGTTTTATCGGCGCAAAAAAAAGAAATGGAATCTATGGCTGCCAATACAAATATTTATAAGTTTCTATTAAAACCTCTATCAGAAAAAAATATTGCAGATATTATCTACGATATTGCAACCCGGTAAATAAGAGGTATAAGAAAGCCCTCAACCATTATGATTAAAAAAACTGGTAAATATCAAGTTACTTATTCGGCCAAAACTCGCAGAGGCATACAAGATTTCACCGAAATTATTCATGGCAAATGGAAACTGCCTATTTTAATCACTTTATTTGAAAGGCCTTACAGGTTTAAAGAACTATCGCGAAAATTGCAAATTAGTCCGCGTATGCTAACAAGGGAGTTGCAGGATTTAGAAATGAATAAATTAATTAGCCGTACGGTTTACAATACAAAACCCACCACTGTAGAGTATGCAATAACTAAAACC
>DATFTU010000086.1:0-3253 GCA_035261565.1 Bacteroidia bacterium | reverse complement strand
GGTTTTAGTTTGCTTAATATCTCTATGCTTGAGTTTGGTTTAATAAATTCGTCGGTATCAAATATTTTAGGGTCGCCTTTTTTTTGCGGAATAGTAATTGCAACTATTTCTTCAGCTAACCTACCTGATTGTTTTGATTTTGAGGCTTTTAACTGCGAGTGTAAAGCAAATTTATCCTGGTCTTCGCGGTTAATTTTATAAAGCTCGGCAACGTTTTCGGCAGTTTCTCCCATACTATCAACCCCATACATTTCTTTAAGTTTTGGGTTAATAAAACGCCAGCCAAAGCTGCTGTCAAACATTTGGGCATCTCTGCCAAAAGCTGAACTTGTTTTGCTAATAATCCACGGGCCACGAGTCATGTTTTCAACACCACCACCCACGTATAACAAACCATCACCTAACATTAAACCGCGTGCAGCTTCCATGCAGGCATTAAGCCCCGATGCGCATAAACGGTTTACTGTTTGCCCAGATACATTAATTGGGTAGCCTGCCATCAGTAAAGCCATGCGAGCCACGTTGCGGTTATCCTCTCCGGCTTGGTTGGCACAGCCTAATATTACATCTTCAATAGCAGCAGGGTCTATTTTTGGGTTTCGCTTTAGTAATTCCTTTAGTACAATAGTAGCCAAATCATCAGCCCTAACTTCGCTTAACGAGCCTCCAAAATTGCCTATTGCAGTGCGTATACCGTCTATTATAAATGCTTCGTGTTTCATAAATATTATTTTTTTAAATCTCTTGCTTTAACTCTATATGGTTTGCCATCTTTATCAATTAAAACAATTTCTCCATCAAGCATAACTTGCTGATCAATCATTTTCTGAACTGCTTTTTTTATTCCTTCAATTATTAATGATGATTTAACCATGATTACTGTTGTTTTTAATTTGATTATAAAGTTCGGAATTATTACAGATTAAAGTTTCGTCTTTTTCGGCAATTATTTCAGGCGGGGTTTTGCTATTATTAATAAGAATCCAACTATCAACAAGGCTATTATATGTATTAAAAAAATTATGTAAACCTCTTTTATAACGTCTCTCTATTACATCAGGGGGGATATTGTGTCCTCCATTTTCAACTCGTTTTTTTACTCTTTCTTTCGCAGATTCAATATTAGGCAGCCAAAAAAATAGTAAGTTAGCTGTATAGTTTTTTTGCTTAGCCTCATTTATTATGCTTATATAATGCTTACTTGAAAGGGTTGTTTCTATGGCAAAATCAATATTGGCGTTTAAATGTTTTTGTATTTGATTAAGCATTATTCTGCCTGCCTCAAAAGCTGCATTATCAGGGTTAAATGGCGATAGGCCTTTGGCAATTTCATCAGCATTAATAAACTCATAGCAATGCAGTACTTCGGGTAAAATAGTATAGGAAGCGGTTGTTTTACCGGCTCCGTTGCAACCCGCTATAATATATAAGTTGGGCATTTAAAAGTCTTGCAAATTTAGCCTTTATTCTTATTTTTGCTTGCTTTTTTACGATGAGTAAAATAAAATACAAGTTTAACACCAAAAGCCTTACATACGAAAAGGTTCAAACTACGTGGAAAGAACGTGGGTTGAAATTTTTGTCGTATTTGGCTACGGGTACTGTATTTGCCACTATTACCATTTTTTTGGCTTATAGGTTTTTAGACTCGCCAAAAGAGAAAAAACTACACCGCGAGATTGAAAAGCTGGAGCTTGAATACGATTTATTAAACCAAAAAATGAGCATGGCTCAGTCGGTTTTAACCGATTTGCAGGATAGGGATAACAACATTTACCGAGTTATTTTTGAGGCCGAGCCCATACCAAGCAGCATACGCAAAGCAGGTTTTGGCGGAAACGACCGTTATAAAAACCTGGAAGGGTTTGAGAGTACAGAGTTGATGCAGGAAACATCTAAAAAACTGGATGTGCTTTTAAAGCAACTTTACATACAATCAAAATCGTTTGATGATGTATTAAAACTTGCGCATAACAAAGAGCAGATGCTTAACTCTATTCCTGCTATTATGCCATTAAATATTAAAAACTTAATTCGTCAGCCGGGTGGTTTTGGCTGGCGCACGCACCCCATTTACAAAACACAAGAGATGCATCCGGGTATGGATTTTCCGGCTGCCGAAGGAACCCCTGTTTATGCTACCGGAGATGGTGTAGTAGGGCAGGCCGATGCCATGATGCAGGGCTACGGAAATCACGTAGTTTTAGACCACGGTTTTGGCTATCAAACACTTTACGGACATTTAAGTAAAATTAGCGTGCGTGCCGGACAAAAAATTAAACGTGGTGAGTTAGTTGGTTTAGTGGGCAGCACAGGTTTAAGTACCGCACCACACTTGCATTACGAGGTTATAAAAAACAACCAGAAAATTAACCCCATCAATTTTTATTACAACGATTTAAGCCCTGAGCAGTATCAACAAATGCTGCAACTATCACAGCAATCAACGCAGTCGTTCGACTAATATATGTCCGCATCCAAAATTAGTTTTAACACCGCCGTTGCCATTGTTGTAGCCAACATGATTGGTACCGGCGTTTTTACCAGCATAGGTTTTCAGGTGTTAGGCATACAATCAGCCTTTGCTATTGTGTTACTGTGGGTTATTGGTGGTGTTATGGCTTTATGCGGTGCTTTGGTGTATGGCGAGGTTGGCGCTGCCTTTCCGCAATCTGGGGGCGAGTATAATTATCTGTCAAAACTATACCATCCGGTGGTTGGTTTTTTAAGCGGCTGGGTATCATCAACGGTGGGTTTTGCAGCTCCGGTGGCTTTAGCATCAATGGCACTTGGCAAATATGTGAACAGTGTTTTTGCAGGCATAAACCCAACGGCAATTGCATTAATTGTAGTTTTAATAATAACCGCCATACATGCCACTAATATTAAAACAGGCGCGGCTTTTCAGCGTTATGCCACGGCTTTAAAAATTGCCTTTGTTAGCTTGTTTATTATTTTAGGTTTTGTGTTTGCCGAGCCAAAACACATTATATCTTTTTTACCCGATAGTCATTCGGCTACAGATATTTTTGCCAATGCGGCCTTTGCCATTTCGTTGTTTTGGGTTTCGTACTCTTATAGTGGTTGGAATGCAGCCGCCTACATTACCGGCGAGATTGAAAATCCGCAAAGAAACTTACCGAGGTCTTTACTGGTTGGCACATTAATAGTTAGTGTATTGTATGTATTGCTAAACATGCTGTTTTTATACTCAACCCCGGTTGATGATTTAAAGGGGCAGATAGAAATAGGT
>DATFTU010000085.1:0-2427 GCA_035261565.1 Bacteroidia bacterium | reverse complement strand
TATTAACTATTACAAAATTTTGCAAGTTATTTTTGCTACGGTGTTATTTATTTTGCCTGCCACTATTTTTTGCCGCTATATGCGTGATGAAAGAAATGCTTTTTTAAACATGAACACGCCACCGCGTTTTTATTATGCATTAACGGCCGGTGCCTGTATTTTATTTGCATTTCCTGCTGTTGAAGGGTTACAGTCATGGAATCAATTAATACACTTGCCGTCAAGTTTTAGTTCAACGGAAGAATGGATGCGTGTAAAAGAAAATGCTGCGGAAAAAATAACACTTATGTTTTTTCAGGATAAATCTATTGGCGGTTTAGTTATTAATCTCTTAGTAATGGCATTTGTAGCTGCCCTTAGCGAAGAAATTTTTTTTAGAGGGCTGCTACAGCAAATGCTTATTAAAAATAAAATAAACGCGCATGTGGCTATTGTAATTACGGCTATTTTATTTAGTGCTTTTCACTTGCAATTTTTTGGTTTTATACCACGTTTGTTTTTAGGCATTGTGTTGGGTTATCTTTATTACATCACACAAAATCTGTGGGTGTCCGTTATAGCCCATTTTTGTAACAATGCAGTAGCAGTTGTAAATATCCATCTGTATAGCCAGGAGTCGGTCAGTGATGTAGCAAATCCTACAACTACAGATCAATTAATTCAGATAGCTTTTGTGCTGTTAAGTATCGCTATGGTAATCGGTCAGCTTGTAATGCTTAAAAGGTTTGCAAATAAAATCAACACTATTCAATAAAAATGGCAAAAACAAAGCATAACCCAAATGCTTCGGTTGAAATAGATAATTACATTGCGGCACTGCCTGCCTGGAGTAAAAAAATCTGCCAAAAACTTAGAATAATTGCTCTACAAGCCGATAAGGAGATTATTGAAGATTGGAAATGGGGCCCTAATTATTATTGCAAAGGTATGGTTTGCGGTATGGCAGCCCATCAAAAATTTGTAAATTTTGTTTTCTTTCAAGGTGCTTTATTAAAGGATAAAAAGAAAGTTTTAAAAAAACACGAGGGTACTTTGCATAACCGCCATATCAGATATACAGACGTAAGTCAGGTTAACGAGGAACTATTATTAGAGTATCTTTTCGAAGCGATTGATAATAATAAAGCAGGTAAAAAACTTCTGGTTACAAAAAGTAAAGTAATTTCTATTCCTGCCGATATAAAAAAATCGTTTTCCAAACAGGGAGTTTTAAAAGATTTTGAGGATATGAATTTTTCTCGCCGTAAAGAATATATGTATTGGATTAACAGTGCCAAACGGGAAGAAACAAGAACTAAGAGAATTACCACCGCTATTGAAATGATAAGAAAAAAGCAGGGTGTAATGGATAAGTACACTAAAAAATAACGTAATTTGTAACATGGGTAAAAATATAAATATAGTTGGCGCAGGTTTAGTTGGCTCTTTGTTATCTATTTATTTAGCCAAGCGCGGGCATAAAATAAATATTTACGAACGCCGCCCTGATATGCGCAAAACTGATATAAGCGCAGGCAAATCTATCAACCTGGCGCTTAGCGACCGTGGCTGGCGGGGCTTGCAAGGTGTTGGCATTGCCGATGATATTAAAAAAATTGCCATCCCCATGTATGGCCGTTTTATCCACAACAAAAATGGTACAACCGCATTTTTCCCTTATGGTAAAAAAGACCAGGCAATTTACTCCGTTTCGCGTGCCGATATAAATATGAAACTGATGGATTTGGCCGAACAGCAAGCCGGTGTAAAAATTCATTTTAACGAGCGTTGTACACATATTGATAGAGCCACTCTTACAGCTGATTTTGAGCATAACGAAACAAAAAAAATAACTTCATCTCCCAGCGATTTATTATTTGGCGCCGATGGTGCCTTTGCTGCAAGCCGTTTAAACATGCAGCTTTCAAACGATAGGTTTGAGTATAATCAACATTATATTGAGGCGGGTTATAAAGAGCTAATCATCCCTCCGGGAAAAAACGGCGAATTTTTATTAGAAAAAAATGCGCTGCATATTTGGCCTCGCGGCAGTTTTATGATGATTGCCTTGCCAAACCCAGATGGTAATTTTACCTGCACCTTGTTTTTACCTTTTGAAGGTGAAAAATCATTTGCTAATCTAAAAACTAAAGAAGCCGTGAAAAAGTTTTTTGATGAAGAATTTCCAAGTGCGGTGCCATTAATGCCTACACTTTTAGACGATTTTATGCATAACCCTGTTTCATCTTTAGTGACTGTAAAATGTTTCCCTTGGACTTTTGATAACCGTATTGGCTTAATTGGTGACGCTGCCCATGCTATTGTCCCATTTTATGGGCAGGGCATGAATTGCGGTTTTGAAGATTGTGTGGTGCTGGATGAATTAATAACCAAACATAACGAAAATTGGGAGGTTATTTTGCAGGAATATCAAACACTACGTAAACC
>DATFTU010000084.1:0-7895 GCA_035261565.1 Bacteroidia bacterium | reverse complement strand
TGGCACACGTAGCAAAAGTTCATCTCATAACGGAACAAGCACTACTAAACATAAAAAAACTGCTGAGTACTCACACTAAAAACTTAATAACCGGTGGGTTTAGGTCCGCCGGTTTAATTGTTTAACGCATTAATAAAAAACCATGGAAAAATTTGATACAGCAGGAGGAAAATCTGCTACAAAAAACGGCAGTACAACAACTTCTTCTGCATCTCCATTAAGTCGCAAAACTAAAAAAACACCAAAATTTGCCAATTTTTGAAAATGTTAAAATTTTCTGACCCCTGAATTTTTGGCAGTAATATTTTTTTCAAGCCAACAAAAAAGCCTCAATTAAGAGGCTTTTAATGTTTATTTAAAGAAAGTTTAACCGTCGTACTCAACCATAGTAGCTATACCACCGTTTGCATTTATATACAGGTTACCGTTAAATATTTCTAAAGGTATTAACTGAACTTCAATGGTTGTATTAGGCGGTAATGGGTCTGTAATGTATTTTAAAACACAATTCATACTTGCATAACCTGCAAATCCTAAACCACCCGGACTAATACCCATTTGCTCCATTTTCGCAATTGTTACTGGGCTTCCTGTTGTATTAACAAAACTTACAATACATCTACCAAATGCAAATGTTAATGAAGTTCCGCCTATGCTTGTAACGCCTGTAAACTCAACACTTCCACTTGCATCAACATTTACTTGGCAAAATAATTCCCACTTTCTATATACCCCATCATTAGGCGTTGTAAATGTTGCCATAGGGTAAGGATTAGGGGTTGTGCCGGGTGGGTTAAATGCAGCAAATGTTTGAGCAATATTACTTTTGAAATAAAATTTATTTGCTTTATCTGTTTTCAGGCAATAAGAGCCATCAACTACTACAAACGAAAACCACTCACCCTGCTTAAATAAATAGTCTTGTGAAAACGGCGTACTGATGTTACTACCTGATTTAACCAACACATCAACATTGCTTGCATAGCACCAATATACAGTTGAGTTTTCTAAGCCATTTGTGAAGCCTACAAGATTAGCTGTGCCTGCACCTGAGCCTAATGTACATTTAACTACATTGGCAGCACTAATATCAATCGTATTGTTTCCACCACCAACTAACGCAGCATCCATCTTAGCAAAAGTTTGACGTTTAGTAAAGATGTGCGGAAACGTGTTTACCATTTGGTTTATAATGGTGTTAGCGTTCGTTAAGGTATTAGCTACCACCTTGCCTGTTTGAGGCATTGTATAAACGTTATATTGAGCTGTACGAGCCTCCCAAATGTTTGGTACACTACTATCTTCAAATATACGGTTGCCACCGGGGTCAGCAACTATATTAGGCTCTATATAAACATACGCACCTGAAACGCCTGAGTTAGTTATTTGGTAAATCTCACCACCTAAGCAAACAATACCTGTTTGATAGTTTGTGCCATCCCAACCACCACTAACATAAAAATCAGTGCCTAAAAATGAAGCAAAGTTTTTAAACGCATCCCTTATACCTGCATCCTGAAAATCCCAATCTTCATTTGCAATGGGCGCACCACCAAGCACCGTCCAGTTTACTTTATTCATCTTGTTTTAATTTTAATAATTTACTACTGAAAATTTTTTACCTGCCTGTTTGTAATAGTTTACCCATGCTTTTACGGTTGCTAAAAACACAGGGTCGCTTATGCTTCCAACAGCATTAGGAACGTGTACAATAAAGTCAATGCTATTATAATAATCTGCTAAACTGAAACGATAAATAGTGCGTGTTGGCATTGCCGAAAGCTCTGATAAGTTCCAACGGTATCCATCAATCCTGTTTTCAGGTTTATTCCATCTGAATTTCTGCGGCAAAAAATTGCCATCAGTATGTTTCAAAGTATATATGCCATGCTTTATTTTGTACTTATCTTTTATTTCACTTTTCCAAACTTCAGCTATTCGGGTTGGTGCAATTTCTTTTTCGCCCGGTGTCAATTCTGTACCATTAGAAAAAATGTACCATTCAGGTTTATGTTTATCATACCCTAAACTTAAAAGCAACTCCTTTACATAACTTGGCATAAGTACTGTACCACTACTTTTTTTAGAAATTGAGGGTGGTAGCATTATGTACGATTTTTCAAAATTCAGATTTGAAAAACGTAGCCTTACAATTTCTGCGGGTCTTATCATACAATAATATACCAAATAGGCAGCCAGTAACAAGCGTGGATTTTTATCATTTAAAGCATGGTAAATAATCTTTTTTTCTTCGGGCGTAAAAAATTTAAGGTCGGCTTTCTTTTTGGGTAGTTTTCGTATTTTATTAAAAACATTAACATTTACATAGCTTCTATACTCCAGTTCATTAAAAAGTGTTCTAAGCGTTGCCAAATTGTTATTATAGGTACGAGGTTTTACCTTCATATTTATAAGCATATTATCAAAATACATTAATCCGATTGGCAAAGAAAATTCCCTTGCCTGCATATCGGCATAGTGGTTAGCTTTTAGCCAGTCGGTAAACTTTTTGGCAGCAGAATTATAGGCGGTTTTGGTTCGTTTCCCATTTGATTGGGTTTTCAAATTGCAAACATGATTTACAGCTTCAATTAGTGTAGTACAAATTTTTTCCTTTCTATATGGGTTAAACCCTAAGACTAACTCATTATTTAATCGGTCAATTTGTTTTTTTGCCGCTTCATAACGCTCCCCTCTTGTTTTATGGGTATTAGAAACCCATTCCCTAAAGGGACTAAGTTTTTTTGTTTCAGGGTGGCGGAATTGGTACTCTATATACCATCTTTTTTCCAGCCGACCATCAAAATCGTGTAGTTTAGGTTCTGTGTAGTTTTTCATTTTTTTGCTTGGTTACCACCCCATGCAAAAACCTAAAAACTTACTTAATCTTTACTGCTTGTATCAACAATATCAGTGATATTGTTGATACTTCAGTATTTTCAACCCTTTCGAGCCAAATGTAGCGAGATCGGGACTTGAACCCGAGACCTCTGGGTTATGAATCCAGTGCTCTAACCAGCTGAGCTACCTCGCCATAAGTTTAGGGGCGCAAATATAATATTTTTTATACATCATAAAAACTCTAATTTCACAACTTAATTATGTTAGAAAGCATAAAAAAAATAGATGAACAGCTATTATTATTCGGAAATAGCCTTCATAACTCGTTTTTTGATGCTGTTGTGCCCTATTTAACTGATTTTTGGATTTGGATCCCCTTGTTTTTATGGTGGGCATTTGAATTATATAAAATTTACAAGCGCAAGCTACTAATTATCATTTTTTGTGTAATTGGCCTACTAATAATTGCAGATAGATCATCTGTATTAATAAAAGATTCCGTTCAGCGTTACAGACCCACCCATAACATTGAATTAAAAGAAAAAATACATGTTGTTAATGATTACAGGGGCGGGCAATATGGGTATATTTCATCTCATGCAACAAATGCTTTTGCAATAGCTATTTTTATTTTTTTACTGGTAAAACCTTATCCAAAAAAATGGCTAAAACTAACTTTGTTCGTATGGGCTATGGTTTTTTGCTTTACCCGCATATATTTAGGTGTGCATTATCCGTTTGATTTATTTAGCGGAGCCTTATTAGGCACTTTATTAGCTTTTGTATTTTATAAAATTTTCAGTAGGTTTATTACTTAAAAGCCCGTATAAATGAGAATAGCATTATTTACTTTATTACTTACCTGTTTTAAGGTTTTTGCCCAATTACCTGAAACAGAGTTATTTTTGGCTACTATAGAAATAAAAAATAACCTTATTAAGGTAAAAAGCGCCGAAAAAATAAGTAACCATAAAGGGTATAATAACCAGCCTTGTTTTATAAATAACGATGATAAAATTTTGTTTACATCCGATATTGAGTCAAATAGCAAAACACATATTTGCTCATATAATATTAAATCCAAAAAAATAGAGCGATTAAGCATTACCAATACAAGTGAGTATTCTGCCTTACTTGTACCTAATCAAAAAGATTTTTCGGTAGTAATGGTTGAAGAAGACTCTACACAACGTATTTGGGCTTTCGATTTGTTAAAGGGCGGTAACAAATCCTGTATCAGCCAGCAAACAGATTCGGTTGGTTATTATACCTGGTTGGGCAAGGATAGTATTTTATATTATAAATTAACTTCTCCACATTCGTTACACGCACTAAATATAAAAACAAACCAAGATGTCTGGTTATGTAACAATCCTACACGCTCGTTTAAAAAAGTAAGTTCAACTACTTTTTTTTATGTAATTCATGAAGATGCTCAAAACATCGTCTATATTTTTGACATACGTACCCAAAAAGCTACTCCTTTTGCTAATGATAATGTAAGTGCCAATCAGGATTATATATGGCATAATACGTTAGGTTTACTAAAATCAGAAGGGGCTAAAATCTATCGTTATAGCCCGGATACTAAGGTTTGGGCAGAGTTGGTTGATTTTTCTTCGTTCGGAATAAAAAAAACAACCCGTTTTTCAATTAGTGCCAACGGAAAATACATAGCCTTAGTTTCAAATCTGTAAACATGTCTGAGCCTTATAATAACTATAGCATTTCAACCGATAAAGAAAAATTACAAATAGCAGTTATATACCAGTATCTTTCTGAAGAAAGTTATTGGGCCAAACACATTCCTTTGGCGATTGTAGAACAAAGTATTAAAAATTCGCTGTGTTTTGGCATTTATTTAAAAGATGAGCAAATTGGTTTTGCCCGTGTTATAACAGATTGCACCACCTTTGCTTATTTAGCCGATGTATTTATTTTAGAGGCTCATCGTGGCAAAGGCTTATCAAAACAATTAATGGAGTTTATTATGGCTTACCCTCAGTTACAAAGTTTGCGCCGTTTTTGTTTAGCTACCAGAGATGCTCATGGTTTATATAAACAATTTGGTTTTACGCCACTTGCTAAACCCGAAAATTTTATGGAAATAAAACATGATAACTTTTATACTCCTAAAAACTAATGATGCTGAGCTGCATTTATATTTTAATTTTCTGCGCACTTATTTATTTTCTGCCTTTTTTTAAAGATAATTCAATTAAACGTTGGGCTTTTATTTCTGTTTTTTTATTAAAAATTGTAGCTGGTTTTTTTTTAACCTGGATTTATACAAATTACTATCCTGACCGGCAGACCGCAGACATTTATAAATACTTTGATGACTCTAAAGTTATTTTCTCGGCCTTTAAAAACCATCATTACGCTGATTATTTAAAAATGATGAGTGGCATAGGAAATGACAACGCATATTTTAATGAAACCTATTATAATAAAATGAACCATTGGTTCAGGCATTACGATTTTGGAACATATAACGATAACCATACTATTATTCGTTTTAATGCCTTTGCTATGCTGTTTTCATTTCAAAATTTTTATGTACACACCGTTGCTATGTGTTTTATTTGTTTTTTGGGCTTAACTGCTCTTTACAAAACTTTTGCCTCCTATTTCGTTCATAAAGAAAAACTATTATTTGCTGCCTTATTTTTAATACCCTCCGTAGTATTTTGGAGTTCAGGAGTGTTAAAAGAAGGTATTTTACTTTTTGCCTTAGGTTTTTTGTTTTACTCTTTTTTCCGGGTTTTTATACTCAAAAAACAAATTTTACTACATGTCCTATGTCTCATAATAGCTTCTTTACTAGTACTAATTAACAAAAATTATTTGCTGTTGGCTGTGGCCCCTGCCCTGCTTTGTTTTTATAGTGTAAATAAGTTTAATATTACCAAGCCCTTATTATTTTATGCCGGATTTTACATAATATTTTTTTTTATGGGCTTAGTTTTTTCAAATTACTTTTTAGAAGATAATTTATTAGAAACCTTTTCGCTTAAACAACGTGATTTTATTAATGTATCTAAGGGTGGTGTTTTTATACAGAACGATACTTATTTTATACGGATAGACCCGGATAAAAAAGTTTTTTTAGATACGCTTTCAAAAAACAACTTTAAAATAAAACCAGGCAGCTATTATATGTATTGGGCGGTAAATAATTTGAACGATACACTTTACACCAAAAATAGTACAGATACAGCAAGCTATTATTTGGTATGGGATTTACCTGTTGCCGGCAGTACCATACAAATATCACAACTATACCCTACTGTTTTTTCTTTATTAAAAACGGCTCCTAATGCATTATACAATAGTTTATGTAAGCCCGGTTTATTTTCTTCAAAGTCTTTTTTAGAAAAATTTTCTGCCTTAGAGAATACCTGTGTATTAATTTTTCTTATTGTTTGTGTATGGTTTAAAAAACACGTATATGATAGAAATTTATTTGCCCTGTGTTTTTTTATATGCCTGGTTATACTCCTACTTATAGGTTATACCACTCCTGTTGCCGGCGCCATTGTACGCTACAAAGTACCTATTATGCCATTTTTACTAATGTGTGGCATACTTATTATTGATGAACAAAGGCTAAAATTCTTTTTTAAGAAACCTAAGCCATAATTTCTATTTTTGCTCTCAAATTATGAGTTTTACTGACCTGTTTAGAAAAAAATCTGCTACTGAAGTTTTAAAGCATGGTGATGATTCTGCTGAGCATCAAAGCATGCATAAAGTACTTCGTGTAAAAGACCTTACTTTTTTTGGTATTGCGGCCATAATTGGCGGGGGTACGTTTAGTGCTATTGGCAATGCCTGTTTTTCAGGCGGGCCGGCCGTAATATTTTTATACATTATTTGTGCCATAGCTTGTGGGTTTACGGCCATGTGTTATGCCGAGTTTGCTTCGCGTGTTCCTATATCGGGTAGTGCGTATACATACGCATATGTTTCTTTCGGCGAATTATTTGCCTGGATTATTGGCTGGGCTTTGCTTATGGAATACTCTATAGGCAATATTTATATTGCTTTTTCGTGGAGTGGTTATTTTACCAATTTACTGGATGGAGTTGGATTACATTTACCTGAGTATTTAACTATCAATTACAAAGAAGCGCACCGTGCTTTTATTGACAATAAAGCCGGAGAAGGTTTAACTGCCTGGGTAAGTGCCCCACAGGTAAATGGTTTGCGCATTATTTTTGATTTACCGGCTGTGATAATAAATGTGCTTATAACCTGGCTGGTTTATATAGGTACTAAAGAATCTCGTAACATAAGCAATGCTATGGTTATTATAAAACTGGCCATTATTGTTTTAATAATTATTGTAGGCGTTTTTTATATTAATATAGATAACTGGCATCCGTTTATGCCCAATGGTTTTGGAGGAGTAATGGGTGCGGTTTCGGGTGTGTTTTTTGCTTACATAGGATTTGATGCCGTATCAACCTTAGCTGAAGAAAGCGAAAACCCGCAGCGCGATTTACCCCGCGGCATGATTTACTCGCTTATTATTTGCACTGTTGTATTTATTATTTTGTGTTTAGTATTAACCGGTATGGCATCTTATACTTTACTGGGTGTTAGCGACCCACTTGCCGAAATATTTAAAATAAAAGGCATTAAATGGATGCTGTTTATTGTATCTATTGCGGCGGTAGTAGCTATGAGCAGTGTGTTGCTTGTATTTCAAATGGGTCAGCCACGTATATGGATGACTATGAGCCGTGATGGCTTATTACCAAAACGTTTTGCCTCTATCCATCCTAAATACAAAACACCGGGCTTTGCAACTATTGTTACGGGTCTTGTAGTTGGTTTACCCTTGTTTTTTACCGACGAAAAATTTGTGCTTGATTTTACCAGTATAGGCACTTTGTTCGCTTTTGTATTGGTTTGTGGCGGCATTTTAATGTTGCCGCAAAGAACCGATGATGAAGTAACAAAAGGTAAATTTAAATTGCCTTATGTAAATGCTAAATGGATTGTACCTCTATTGGTTATAATTTCTTTTACTGCTTTGCAATATTTTA
>DATFTU010000083.1:0-2516 GCA_035261565.1 Bacteroidia bacterium | reverse complement strand
TATCGGTAAAAGCAATGCTGCCCATAATATCGGCTGTATCAACCGTAAGGCTAAACGCACTTTCATCTGTCATTAAAAACTCAAAGGCTTTTTTGTTTGTTAAATAAATCAAAAAAACGCCTCCGGTTAGTTTTTCGTCGCTATCAAAAACGGCAATCCCCTCTCCGTTTGTAAGGCTGGTATCCCGCGCATAACGGTTTTCGCCATATTGATAATACATATATACCGGACAATTTTTTACATTGCTTTTTAATGTAATTTTGTAGCCGTTTACCGCACAAAGCGACAGACTTAAAAAGTTAATCAGTAAAACAATGTTTAAATTTCTTCTGCCTCTCATTTTTATTTTAATCGATTGGTATTTTTTTACAGGCGTACAAACCATCATAAAAGATTTTCCGCAACAGCGTAAAGTTACAATTCAAACCATATACTGGGCAATTTCGGGCCTTACTATTTTATGCTTAATTCTATCAGTGGTTGTACCGCAATCTTCGCTGCCCGGTTTTTTTAAAGGTTATGTAGTATCTATTATATTTATTTTATTTCTGTCTAAATTTTTAGGCAGTATTTTTTTATTAGTCGATGATTTATTGCGCTTATTCAGGTGGGGTTATCAGTTTGCCACAACAGTTAATCACCCCGAGCAACGCACAGGTATAAGCCGCTTAAAATTTTTAACCTATGTATCGGGCTCTTTATTTGCTACAACGTTTATCTCATTTTTTTACGGATTAGTTAAAGGCTCGCACGATTACAGGGTGCATACAACCAAGCTAAGTTTTAAAAATTTACCCGAAGCTTTTAACGGGTTAAAAATTGTACAAATATCTGATATACATACGGGCAGTTACATTGATAGCGATGCCCTATCACGCGCCTTTGATATGGTAATGGAGCTTAAACCCGATGTTATATTTTTTACCGGAGATTTAGTGAATGACAGGGTTACCGAAACCGAAGGGTTTTTACCCGTGTACCAAAAACTAAAAGCACCCATGGGAGTGTTTTCTATTTTAGGAAACCACGATTATGGCGATTACTCTGAATGGCCCAGCGAAGAAGCCAAAATTGAAAACCTGGACGCGCTAAAAAAAATACATGCTCAGGCAGGCTGGAGATTATTAATGAATGAGCATGTTGCTTTAGAAAAAAACGGGCAACAAATTGCCTTATTAGGTATTGAAAACTGGGGCGGCAATCTGCATTTTCCTAAATACGGCAGAATGGATTTAGCTTATGCCGGAACAGAAAAATTTGATTTTAAAATGCTGTTATCGCACGACCCATCGCATTGGGATAAACAAGTTAAATTAATGTATAAAGACATTGATTTAACCTTTAGCGGACACACACACGGTTTTCAGTTTGGCGTAGAAATACCGGGCCTTATAAAATGGAGCCCATCGCAATGGGTTTACAAGCAATGGGCAGGTTTGTACAATAACAACAATCAATATTTATACGTAAACCGTGGTTTAGGTTGTGTGGGCAGAGAGCATGTTTCGGCTTATAATGGCCGCCTGGGCATTTGGCCTGAGATTACTTTTATGGAATTAAATAAAGCTTAGCTCTTTTATTTAAAACGCCCTGCTAACACCAATCATCCAGCGGAACTGAAAATAATTACTTTCAGCATACGGTAAGCGGTTTATAAATAATGGAAAATCGGCCCGTATGGTTAACGGTTTTAGCTGTTGCAACTTACCCCATTTTTGTATGGTTAATGTTGTACCCACACCGGCATCAACCATAATATCGCTTAAAGCAAAAGGCTCTGAGTTATAGTTGGTATTTATTACGCCGGCATCGCCAAACAAATAAGCTCCAAAACCAAGCACTTGTTTAGTTGCTTTAGGTATAAAAGCAAAATACTTGCTAAAATCCAATTCAGCATTTATAGCTGCACCGCTTGTGCCTTTATAGTTGTATCTATAGTTTCCGTTAGCATCCACCTGTGGCAATAAATAACCCATATACCCACGTAGGTTTAAGCCTCCGCCTGCTGCAAAATTGCCTGTAGTTGCGCCAAAATTAAATGGTTGAAAAAAACCCATAGACCGGGTATATTTACTATCCATTAACTCTTCAGGGTTAGCGCCTGCTACAAACAGCATTGATTCTGTTGGAACATTTGTACCCACTCCGTACTGTGCAAACACACGTGTGTGTATGCCAAATTTACCAAAATATGTTTTATTAACCGATGTAAGTGTGGCTGCCGAAAAATTATAATCGCCCAAAAAAGGTGCGCGCACATTTAAGTTTAAAAAGCCTGTACCTCTTCTGTATTGATAATTATGATCCACACCAAAAGATGCCGCACTGTTTAAAAAACCTACACTGCTCCACTCGTTTTTATAAATAAGATAGTTTAATGAGTATGAGTTAAAGCGTTCCATACCTTTTAACTGAACATAAAAACGTGTTTTATCGTTATTGCTTTTTTTATCAAAACCAAGCAATACCGAGCCTAATCCGTCAAGCGCTTTCATAGTAGTGTAAAAACCCGATTT
>DATFTU010000082.1:0-2212 GCA_035261565.1 Bacteroidia bacterium | reverse complement strand
TGTTTTATGAATATCCTGTGTACCGCAAATAAAGCGTACTGATGACATACCGTAGCCATGTGTATCTAAAGTTTTATGTGCGGCCTCAATAACTTTTGGATGAGATGATAACCCCAGGTAATTATTGGCACAAAAAATAAGAACTTCTTTTCCATTAGCCAGCTTAACTGCTGCACCTTGTTCGGATGCTATAATGCGCTCGTGTTTAAATAAACCATTATTTTCAATAGTGGCCAGTTCGTTTTGCAGGTATTGTATAAATGCTTTAGACATGAGATTTAATTTTTGCGAATATCGTAAAAAGATTGCGTGTTCTATTCAATTTTAACCCATAAAAAAAGCCTTTCAACCGAAAGGCTTTTTGTTAATTATATTAGCTTTGCTTTATTCCTTAATACCAAAAAACTCGTTGTAGCTTACCTCTTTCGTATTTAGTTTATAGTTGCTTTTAAATAAAGCTAAAACTTTAGCGTAGTAAAGGTTTTCATATACCTTTTCAGCTTCTTTTTCTTTTTGTAAGATTGACATAGCTGTTTTTTCTACTTCTTCCTCACTAGGTGTTTGTCCGTAACGTGCAAAATGGCTATGAACAAAACGTTTTGCTTCCGCAGTAGCTTCTTCAGCAGTTACAGTAAGGTTATTACTTTTAATAATTTTATTTTCAATTAATTTCCATTTCATTGATTGAGCCCATGTGCCAAACTCAGTATTTAACTGTTCCATAGTTACCGGTTTATCATTTACAGCCATTAACCAGCGTTTTAAAAAGTCTTCAGGTAAAGCAGGGTTAACCGTTTCAATTAATGTTTTTTCTATTTCGGTAAATAATTTACGGTCGCTGTCTTGTGCAAACATCGATGATAATTCATTTTTTACTTTCTCTCTAAACTCAGCTTCTGTTTTTATAGAGCCATCGTTATAAACTTTCATAAACAATTCCTCGTTAAGCTCAGCATCATCCATGCGGGCAATGTTTTTAACGGTAAGTTGCAGGTTGCAGTTAAGTTCTTCAGCTTCTTCTTTTTTAATGCCTAATGATACAGCTAATTCAACTGCATCAGCATAAAGCTCTTTGCAATTAATAACCAGTTTATCTTCTTTTTTAGCACCAATTAATTTCTTTTTAGCTATTTCGCTTTTTAAACGCTCAATACCAATGCTGGTAGATTTAAAAATACCGCCGGCTTTAATAGCGCCTGTTTCGTCTAATTCATTAATATCTACAAATACTACATCTTTTTCTTCAGCAACCTCAGGGTTGGTTGGTTTGCCATAGTTTTTGCGTACATCTTTTACGTATTTATCAATAAGCTGGTCGTCAACTTTTACCACTTCATATGTAAAAGCAGTTTTATCAGAAACCACTACATCAAAAGTTGGTGCAAGCCCCAAATCGTATTTAAACGTAAAGGCTTTGCCATTATCCCAGTCAATTTTTTCGTCAGCTTTTGGCAACGGGTTACCTAAAATTTCAATTTTATTTTCAACTATGTAATTGTTAAGGCTGTTGTTTAAAATTTTATTCAGCTCATCTGCCAAAACAGATTTGCCATACATTTTTTTAACCATGCCGGTTGGAACTTTGCCCGGCCTGAAACCTGGGACAGAAACCTGGCGTTGTGCCTTTTTAATAGCATCTTCAACTTGTTTTTCATAATCAGCAGGACCAACCTCAATGGTTACTACAGCGTTTAAGCCGTCAATATTTTCTTTAGTAATGTTCATTTCAATAAAAGTTTAAATAAGGGCTGCGAATTTACTACTTTTTGGCGTATAAATAAAAAATAATTTATTTGCCAAAGCCCTGCTATTATTGAGTTTTTTCAATTTACAATTATTAACTACTATTTAATTTTGAATTAGTAAATGTTTAGTAGTTTTAGCCAGAAATAATTAATTAAAGTTTAACCCATAAAACAATAACAACATGGCATTTGAATTACCTGCGTTACCTTACGCAACCACAGCTTTAGAACCACATATTGATGCAAAAACGATGGAAATACACCATGGTAAACATCATCAGGCATATGTAACCAACTTAAACGCGGCAATTGCCGGTACCGATGCTGAAAAATTAAGTATCGAAGAAATTTGCAAAAACATATCAAAATACCCAATGCCGGTAAGAAACAACGGTGGTGGGCATTTTAACCATTCTATGTTTTGGAAATTAATGAAAGCAAACGGTGGCGGAAACCCAACCGGAGAA
>DATFTU010000081.1:0-2791 GCA_035261565.1 Bacteroidia bacterium | reverse complement strand
AGTACCGATTTTACTGAAGTAATGCAAACCAACCCAAAAGCCTTATCAAGTTTGGGGTACATCAGCATTTTGGGCATTGTGGGGTCGGCCTTATCGGTTATATTTTTTAACTACTTAATAAAACTTTCGGGGGCGGTTTTTGCAGCCTCAAGCACCTATATAATCCCTATAGTAGCGGTAGGTTGGGGCATTTTTGATGGAGAAATTATCACCATCATCCAAATAGCGGCCATTTTTGTGATTTTAGGCGGGGTTTGGCTTATAAATAAGCGCAAAGTTTGATTTTGCAGAATAGAAATTATTTTCTACATTTGCCCTCCCTATAAAAAGGGTTTAGGTTATTAAACCTGAATTAGATAAACATTAAAAAAATAAATTATGTACGCAATTGTAAAAATAGCCGGGCAACAATTTAAAGTGGAACGTGGATTAAAAGTTTACGTTCACCGCCTAAAGGCTAACGAGGGCGCCGATGTAGAATTTAGCGATGTGTTGTTAGTTGACAACGAAGGTAAAGTAACCGTTGGTAGTCCGAATGTAGAGGGCACTAAAGTAGCTGCCACAGTAATACAACACTTACGTGGAGACAAAGTGCTTGTATTTAAAAAGAAACGCAGAAAAACGTATCAAAAATTAAATGGTCACCGTCAAGATCTTACGCAAATTATTGTGCAAGGTATCCTTGGTAAAGGCGAAACTGTTAAAGATAAGTTAGAAGCTAAAAAACACGAATACACACTTCGTTCAAGAAAAGCAGAAGTTGCTCCTAAAGCAGAAGTAGTAGTTGAAGAAGCTCCTAAAGCAAAAAAAGCTCCCGCTAAAAAGGCAGCAGCTAAAAAAGCTCCGGCAAAAAAAGCAGCAGCTAAGAAAAAAGAAGATTAATAAATAGTGTTGATTTAAAACCAACATTTAAAAATAAAATAGCATGGCACACAAAAAAGGTGAAGGTAAAGTAAAAAACGGTCGCGAATCGCACAGCAAACGCTTAGGGATTAAAATTTTTGGCGGATCAGGTTGCCTTAACGGTAACATTATTGTTCGTCAACGCGGTACTGTACACCATCCGGGCGAAAATGTGGGCATGGGTAAAGACCATACCATATTTGCACTAATTGATGGTACTGTTGTTTTCAGAAAAAAACGCGATAACCGTTCTTACGTATCGGTTGTTCCATTTCCTGAAGCATAAGGGATAATCCTAACAAAAACTTAAACCCCTTGCAATTGTAAGGGGTTTTTTATTTATACATTTGTCAAAATTTTTTAATTACATATGCTGCAAATAAATTATATAAGAGATAATAAAGAAGAAGTTTTAAAACGCCTGGCCATTAAAAATTTTAAAGATGCTGAAAGCATTATTGATAAAGTTATTGCTATTGATGCTGAGCGCCGTGCCGCCCAAAAAGAAAGCGACGATGTAAAAGCCGAAGCCAATGCACTTGCCAAACAAGTGGGCGAGCTAATGAAAGGCGGCAAAAAAGAAGAAGCTGAAACCGTAAAAGCCAAAACAGCCGATTTAAAATTAAAAGAAAAGCAAATTGATGAGGTTTTGAAAACCAAAGAAGAAGCCATACATACTCTATTAGTACAAGTACCAAACTTGCCAAACACAACTGTGCCTTTAGGCAAAACACCTGAAGATAATGTGAGTGTTTTTGAGCATGGCGAAAAACCAACTTTGCCCGCAGCAGCACAACCACATTGGGATTTGTGTGCTAAATACAACCTGATAGATTTTGAATTAGGAGTTAAATTAACCGGTGCAGGTTTCCCGGTTTATAAAGGCAAAGGTGCTCGTTTGCAGCGTGCTTTAATTAATTATTTTTTAGATAAAGCCATTGCAGCCGGTTATATGGAGGTGCAACCACCTATTATGGTTAATGCTGATAGTGGATATGGCACGGGCCAGTTGCCTGATAAAGAAGGACAAATGTATTTTGTAGGCGAAGATAATTTATACCTGATACCAACAGCTGAAGTGCCCATAACCAACATTTATCGCGATGTTATTCTAAAAGAAAGCGAACTACCAATTAAAAATTGCGGCTATACACCTTGTTTTCGTAGAGAGGCAGGAAGTTACGGTAAAGATGTGCGTGGCTTAAACCGTTTACATCAGTTCGATAAAATTGAAATTGTACAAATTGCTGCTCCTGAAAAATCGTATCAAATTTTAGAGGAGATGCGTGAGTATGTAGCAGGTTTATTAAAAGAATTAAACTTACCGTTCCGTACACTTAAACTTTGCGGAGGCGATATGAGTTTTGCATCGGCCTTAACGTATGATATGGAAGTTTGGAGTGCTGCACAAAAACGCTGGTTAGAAGTTAGTTCGGTTTCTAATTTTGAGAGTTTTCAAACCAACCGTTTAAAATGCCGTTATAAGGATGCTAATGGTAAAACAAACTTATGCCATAGCTTAAACGGAAGTGCGTTGGCATTGCCTCGTATTGTGGCATCTTTATTGGAAAACAATCAAACCGAAAGCGGAATTAAAGTGCCTGAAGTATTAGTTAAATACACAGGTTTTGATATGATAAACTAAAATTAAAAATTAATCTATGAAACAAATATCACTCATTATTAATATTGTGCTTATTGCAGCAGTTGCTGTTTTATTTTATTTAAACATATCGCTTAAAAAAAATGTAGAAGCATTGGCAGGAACAAACCCTGTTGCCGTGCTACAAACTCCTGCAACTTTGTCGGCAAATAATGTTGATTTAAAAGATGCCAAAGTTGCTTACATAAATATTGACTCGTTAGATTATAAATATCAATATATCGT
>DATFTU010000080.1:0-2360 GCA_035261565.1 Bacteroidia bacterium | reverse complement strand
ATGTGAGGTTGAAGTAGCCGTAAACTGGTACCAAACATCGTCATCGGCTGTACCCACACAGCCCGGTATACTTTGTGTAGCCCCGGCTGATGTGCCTGCTGTATAAATACACGATGAGTTAGGTGTTATAACCGTAGCACTGCTGCAATTATCACTTTGCGAAAAGCTATGCAGGCATAATAATCCAAAAATAAAGGAAAGTAGTTTTTTCGTCATGCTAAAAAATTATTCGGTAATTTTTTCTGTATTAAAAGTAAAGCCGCTGTATTGTAAGCCTTTATCTAAAAGTATTTTTTTAACGTTAGGCGCCGGATTACCCACATCGCCTTCGCCTTTGCGGGGGCGCTCTATAAAAGTATAGGTAATTTCAGCTGTTTTCTTTTCTGGTTTCATGCGGTACTTGCAGTCTGATACACTTTTGAAGGCAGAGATTTCATCAACAACCTGCTGTAAAAGCTGTTCGTTTTCTACATTATTAACGGTATAATTATACTGCGTTTTAGTAGCCTGGGCAGCTTGCTTTTGCGCAAAACCCACATAGCCGGCAACCATAAAAAAGATAAATACTAATTTTTTCATACCAAATAACTTTTAGTTATTAATAAAACATAATGCACCCACCTGTACAAAGTGGTTGTCAGCGGTTGGTTGGCCTAATGGCCTGTATTAACCCTGTTTAAGGTGTTCACTTGTGTTACAAAAATAACAAAAAGTTTAATTTATGCAAGTACAAGTTATCGTTAAGTTTTAGCCTTATAACAATTCAATTATTTGGTTACTTTTGCGCTTTATTTTTACCCATGAAAAAAATAGTACTGTTGCCTCTGTCTTTAATTTTATTATTAAGTTTTTGTCAGAACGAATCTTCTAAAAAAGAGGCCACTGATACTAAAGCTGAAACTGCTATAAAAAAAGACAGTATTAAAACATCTGATACAGTAAAAACTAAAACCGTATCGGCTTCAAATGCGTTTGATATAAAAGGCTTTGATGTTAAAAACAGGTTTAATGCAACGGCATCTGTATTAGCAGGGGTTAAAGGCACAGCAGGGCCCCTTACCAATTTTTTAGACTCAACAGCCTGGAAAGAAAATGCCGCGTTTATTGACAGCAGTTGGGCTCGTTTAGAGAAAAACCGTTTAAACAAAATGCGTAATTGGCGCGATAAAGAGCTTGCCACTATTAACCAAAACGAAAAAACTTTATTTTACCCTTTTTCGGGCCCTGATTTTTTAACGGCTTATACCTTATTTCCTAATGTTGAAAAGTATGTAATGCTGGGTTTAGAGCCGGTGGGCAAACTACCTGAAATAGGGAAAATGAAAGAAAAAGATGCCGCACAGTATGTGGCTAACTTAAAAACCTCGTTAGCCGATATTTTTAATAAAAGCTATTTTATTACCCAATACATGGGGCGCGATTTGCAAAGCCAAAAAGTAAACGGAACCATGCCTGTGCTTAGTTTTTTTATTAAACGCACCGGTAACGAAATTGCCAATATTAAATATGTGGTTAAAATTAACCAGGATAGTATTATTGAAGTACCCTATGATTATAAAGACAAGAAAAACCAGCCTTTTGGCGTGCGTATTGATATTGTGAGTAACGGGCAACCAAAAAGCATTTATTATTTCCGGTACGATGTAAGCAATGCTAAGTTTAACGATACTACTATATTTTTAAAATACCTGAACAAAATGCAGGGCCCCGTGGCAACGTATGTAAAAAGCGCATCATACCTGCTGCATAACGATTTTATGAGCAACATGCGTAAGTTTATTTTAGCTAAAAGCGATGATGTAGTTGAAGATGATACCGGAATTCCATTCAAATATTTTATCGAAAAAAATAACTGGGTAACCAAAGTGTATGGCGAATACCAAAAGCCGGTAAAAAACTTTAACTGGTTAGACCGTCAAAAAGAACTTCAGGCTGTTTTTGATAAAGACAGTGCCAATATACCTAAGCTGCCATTCCACTTAGGATACCATTGGAACACCAATAAAGATGTGCTTATAGTTTGCGCTAAGAAGAAGTAATTAACTTAAACTTTTACTTTACTAACAGGTTATAAACTATTAATCAACAGTTAATTAACTGTTGATTAACTAACTTGTAAACGGCTTATCAATAGGTTTATAAACAGCTTATTAATATACTAATCAACCACTTATTAACTAATTTTTAAACAGCTTATTAAGATGCTTGCTAACGGTTTTTCAACCTCTTATCAACGTACTTGCTAACCTTAAACAAACAGGTTTATAAACAGGTTATTGGTATACTTATAAGCTTTATTAATATAAATAGTAGCTTTAGGCAATGACGACTAATATTATCTCTACTTCACCTAAAAGAAA
>DATFTU010000079.1:0-5728 GCA_035261565.1 Bacteroidia bacterium | reverse complement strand
ATCCTTTCCCTTTTATGGAAATGATTTCGTTGCAAGGCAAAACAAACTTCTTCGAAAAACGCGTGGCAGAGTATCAAAAAGCCGGCGTTATGAATAAGGATAATACACAGAATAACGTGTTTAAGCTGGACGAAGATTTTTAAACCTTAAGCTTACAATTAATTAATGTTAGCGAGGGATACAGCCTCGTATGGGGATGTCAGCCTCAAAAAATGAAGAAAGTAAAGAAATTAAAAAACGATTGTTAATAGAATTAGAAACAATATTAAAAAAAGGGTGATTCAGGAATTAAATTGCAGATTCTAATTCACTCGGTATAAACTCAAAAAACTAAAAGGTATGTTCGTAATTAAAAGAGATGGCACCCAGGAGTCGGTTAAGTTTGACAAAATAACCGCGCGCGTACAAAAACTTTGCTACAGCTTAGACCCTTCGCATGTTGAGTCTATTAAAGTAGCCATGAAAGTTATTGAAGGATTATTTGACGGAGTTACAACTACAGAGTTAGATAACTTAGCTGCTGAAACTGCTGCCTCGTTAACTACTAACCACCCTGATTATGCTATTTTAGCATCGCGTATTGCGGTTTCTAACTTGCATAAAAATACCACTAAGTCGTTCTCAAAAACGATGCACGATTTATTTTTATATGTAGACCCCAAAACAGGGCAACGTGCACAATTAATTGCCGATGATGTGTATGACATTATACAAGCAAATGCACAGTTGTTAGATTCGTCTATTATTTACGACAGAGATTTTGGTTACGATTATTTTGGTTTTAAAACACTGGAGCGCTCATACCTGTTAAAAATGAATGGTAAAGTGGCCGAACGCCCCCAGCATATGATTATGCGTGTGGCAGTTGGTATACATAAAGAAGATATTGCAGCCGCTATTGAAACGTACAACTTAATGAGTGAGCGTTGGTTTACACATGCTACACCAACTTTATTTAACGCAGGCACACCAAAACCCCAAATGAGTTCGTGCTTTTTATTACAAATGCAAGACGATAGCATTGACGGAATTTACAACACACTAAAACAATGCGCTAAAATTTCGCAAAGCGCCGGTGGTATTGGTATCAATATTCATAATGTGCGTGCAACAGGCTCTTATATTAAGGGAACTAACGGCACATCAAACGGAATTATTCCGATGTTAAAAGTATTTAATGAAACAGCACGTTACGTTGACCAAGGAGGCGGAAAACGCAAAGGGTCAATTGCTGTTTATTTAGAGCCATGGCATGCGGATATTTATCATTTCTTAGACATCCGTAAAAATCACGGTAAAGAGGAAATGCGCGCACGCGATTTGTTTACCGCACTTTGGATTCCGGATTTGTTTATGAAACGTGTGGAAGAAGAAGGAATCTGGAGTTTAATGTGCCCTAACGAATCTCCGGGCTTAAGCGACTGCCATAGTGAAGCATTTGAAGAGCTATATACTAAATACGAAAGCGAAGGGCGTTTCCGTACTCAAATACCTGCGCGCGAATTATGGAGTGCTATTATCGAGTCGCAAATTGAAACGGGGAACCCATACATGTTGTTTAAAGATGCAGCTAACTCAAAATCAAACCAGCAAAATTTAGGCACAATTAAATCATCTAACCTATGTACAGAGATTATAGAGTACACATCGGCTGATGAAGTGGCAGTTTGTAATTTAGCCTCAATAGCATTACCCCGTTTTGTGGATATTGAAAAAGGAGAATTTGACCACCAGCGTTTATTTGAAGTAACGTATGTTGCTACAAAAAACCTAAACAAAGTAATTGACAGAAATTATTACCCAATACCTGAGGCGCGTAACAGCAATATGCGTCATCGTCCGGTAGGGCTTGGTGTACAAGGTTTAGCCGATGCATTTATTTTAATGCGTTTCCCTTTTGATAGTGAAGAAGCCCGTAAATTAAACTCAGAAATTTTTGAAACCATTTACTATGCAGCTTTAACCGCAAGCAAAGATTTAGCAAAAGTTGACGGGCATTACGAAACATATCCGGGTTCGCCAATCAGCAAAGGTATTTTCCAACAAGATATGTGGAATGTAACGCCAAGCAATCGTTGGGAATGGGATGTTTTACGCGAAGAGATTAAAAAATACGGTGTACGTAACTCCTTATTAATGGCGCCCATGCCAACTGCATCAACATCACAAATATTAGGTAATAATGAGTGTTTTGAGCCATACACTTCAAACATTTACTCGCGCCGTGTGTTAAGCGGAGAGTTTGTTGTGGTAAACAAACACTTACTAAAAGACTTGGTAAAACTTGGTTTATGGAACGAAGGCTTGAAAAACAAAATTATTGCGGCAAACGGTTCGGTACAAAATATTGCTGAAATTCCTGAAAACATAAAAAACATTTACAAAACTGTTTGGGAAATTAAACAACGTACTATTATAGATATGGCTGCTGACCGCGGCGCATATATAGACCAATCGCAATCATTAAACTTGTTTATACAAGATGCCAACTTTGCAAAACTTTCTTCAGCACATTTTTATGCCTGGAAAAAAGGATTAAAAACAGGCATGTACTACTTACGTACTAAAGCTGCGGCTGATGCTATTAAATTTACCGTTGACCAAAGCGCTTTATTAGATAAAGAAAAAGCAACTGTACTTGGCAACGAGGATCAACTGTTAGTTGAACGTGGGCAAACTCACATTCTATCAGAAGAAGAAATGCAGGCGCAAATCAGCTGCTCGTTAGATAACCCAGATGCTTGTGAAGCCTGCGGATCGTAATAAGAAAAAATAATTTATCCATAAAAAAGCCACCCGAAACGAGTGGCTTTTTTATTAAACACAAAACAATACTATGATAAAAACAACAACCGCAAGTATTTTATTATTTGTAGCAAGCTTTGGCTTTGCACAAACACAAATGCAAATGAATGATTCTACTAAAAAAGAATTTTTAAAAGCAGATAAAGAACTTAACCAGGTATATCAGCAAATTTTAAAAGATTATAGTACCGATACCTTATTTCTTAAAAATCTGAAAGCTGCGCAAAGAATATGGGTAGAATTTAGAGATGCTGAAATGAAAATGAAATACCCATTAAAAGAAAACGAATATTATAGTATGCAACCTGTTTGCTGGTATAGTTATATGCAGGATTTAACCGAAACCCGTATTGCAACATTAAAACAATGGTTAAAGCCTTTAGAAGACGGCGATGTATGTGCAGGCTCTATTATGGCGAGATAATTATAGCATTACATTAACAAATCTTAATATACTTGGTTTTTATAAACTAAATAATTTAGTGGTCTAAAACAACCAACAATGAAAAATATTTTTACAACCGTAGGGTTATTATTAGCCTTTGCAACCAGCAGCTTTGCACAATTATCGTGCTGTGCAAAACCATCATCAACTAACACATTTGCCATGCTAAGCCACGATAAAAAATTTGTGGCATCGCATTTAGAACCCATACCTTTTGTATTAGCAAACCCATTAGGAAAAGAAATTTCTTTTAAAACACCCGATGGAAAAGAAGGCTACGGCTACGAAATAAAAGCAGCAACACCCACCAATAATTATATATTTGTTATACATGAGTGGTGGGGGTTGAATGATTATGTAAAACAAGAATCGGAAAAAATATATAAAGAGCTTGGCAACGTAAATATTATAGCCATTGATATGTACGATAAAAAAGTGGCCACTAACCGCGATTCGGCAGGAAAATATATGAAAAGCTTAACACAGGAAAGAGGCGAGGCCATTATTAAGGGTGCTATAAATTATGCCGGTACCAAAGCCAATATTGCTACCATTGGTTGGTGTTTTGGCGGAGGATGGTCTATGCAAGCAAGTTTGTTAGCAGGCAAACAAGGCAAAGCTTGCGTAATGTATTACGGTATGCCCGAAGAAAAAACAGAAAAACTTAAAACATTAAATGCCCCTGTGCTATTTGTTTGGGCCGAAAAAGACCAATGGATAAACAAAGAAGTGGTTACCAAGTTTGAGACAAATATGAAAACCCTTAATAAGCCTTTGGAGATTAAAAAATACGATGCCGACCATGCTTTTGCAAACCCAAGCAACCCTAAATATAGTAAGGAGTTTGCAGATGATGCCATGAAAAACTCTATAGAGTTTATGAAGAAAAACCTTAAATAGCAATCTATTTAGTTTCTGAAAGGATACGTTTATTAATTGCTTTAACCAATGCCGGGCCTTCGTAAATAAAACCGGTATATAGTTGAATTAAATCAGCACCTGCGTTTAATTTATCTATAGCATCTTGCGCGCTATGAATACCCCCCACACCAATAATGGCAATATGTTTATCTAACTTGTTACGTAAAAACTTTATTACTTCGGTACTTCTTTTTGTAAGTGGTTTACCACTTAAACCGCCTGCACCTATATTTTGTATTTCTTGTTGAGAGGTAATTAATCCTTCTCTTGATATAGTTGTATTAGTAGCAATTAGGCCTGCAATTTTTGTTACGATAACTATATCCACAATATCTTGTAGTTGCGTATCGGTTAAATCGGGGGCAATTTTCAAAAAGATTGGTTTTTGAATTTTCTTACCCGCATTTTCTTTTTGAAGATTGCTTAGTAAATTAGTTAATGGCCCTTTCTCTTGTAACTCACGTAAATTAGGCGTATTTGGTGAGCTTACGTTTACCACAAAATAATCAACCACATCATACAACGCATGAAATGAAATAATATAATCCTGCGTGGCGTTGTCGTTAGGTGTAATTTTATTTTTACCAATATTGCCACCAATAATAATGTGTTTGTTTTTTCTTTTAGCCAAACGAAAAGCAGCCTCATTTACACCATCGTTATTAAAACCCATGCGGTTTATTAATGCCTCATCTTTAGGTAAACGAAATAAACGGGGCTTATCATTACCGGGTTGTGCTTTAGGTGTAACCGTACCAATTTCAATTGAACCAAAACCCAGGCAGGCAAATTCATCAACTACAAGGGCATTTTTATCTAATCCGGCAGCAAGACCTACCGGGTTAGGAAAATGCAAACCCGCCACTGTTTTAGCAAGTTTGTTTGATTTAGTTACAAACAAGGCACCTGTTATTTTTTTTGCAAACGGAAAGCTTAAAAAAAAACGCAATAAAGCAAAAGTTATATGGTGCGCTTTTTCGGGGTTAAATAAAAACAGAATAGGTTTTATAAATAGTTTATACATATATTATTTTTTAATAGAGATATAAGGTTTTAATTTTTCATATAACTCATCTGTCATACCATATACTTTCTTTATATCTTCTGCTTTATGAAATTCAGCCCCCTTGTTTCGATAATTAATTAACGTATGCGCCACTTTTTTAGGAAACCCAAATTGTACGGCTTCTTTGTAGCTGATTGTATTGGGGTCGAAATCGTATAATTTAATTTCTTTGATACCGGAAGTATCTGAATCATCTTTATTTTTTGAATGCTTTTGTTCGGGTGCAAGCTCTGCTGCAATACTATCTAAAGCAATTACATTAATACTTGTAGTAGTAGGGTTATAATTATAAATAATACAATACTTAACAGCTAATAAAATAATCAGCAAAGTAACAACGGTAATCATTCCGTTTCGTTCACGACGGTTTAAAGTAAAATATTTTGAAATACGATTAAACACTTTGCTGTTTTGTTCGTTGTTGTATAAAGTAATAAACCGGTATACCTAAAGCAACTATAATTAATCCTTTAACTGTGTTATCAGGCTTA
>DATFTU010000078.1:0-5566 GCA_035261565.1 Bacteroidia bacterium | reverse complement strand
AAAACAAGCAATTGGTGCCGCTTTAAAACAACTTTAAGCAAACGTAAGTGAGTGTAGTTAAACGACAAGGTATAAAAAATACACTGTATGGGTATATTGGTATCGTACTGGGTATTATAAGTACTTTGTATATACAACCCTTTTTTTTATCGAAAGAAGAAATAGGGCTTACTCGTACCATCATATCTGCTTCTATTATACTGGCCGTGGTTTCTAATTTAGGCACTACAATTACCAGCGTTAAATTTTTGCCGCTTTTTTTTAACCCCGAAAAAAAACACAATGGTTTTTTTACGCTTGTATTGCTCTTTCCGTTAATTGGGTTTATTGTAAACTTTGCACTTATTTTTACGTTTAAAGAAAGCATTTTACATTTTTATGGCGTAAACTCCATAATTTTTGAAACCTATGCCATTCCCATTATTTTAATGACTTTGTTTAATTGCTGGGTTTCTTCTTTCAGTTCGTACTGTAATGCTATTAATAAAAGCAGTTTGGCCACGGTGGTAAATGAGGTGGTTAGCCGTGTTATTTTTATTGTTTGTATTATATTGCTTTATTTTGGTGTTACTACACAAAGTACTTATATATACTCTTTATCCTTATCGTACTTAATACAAATGGTAATACTGTTTTTTGTTATCAACCATTTCGACCATCCAACCTTTAGCTTATCTTTTTTTAAAAATAATATTCATTTAAGGCAAATAGTGGTTTTTGGTTTAACTACATCGTTTATTCAAATTACGGGCATTGGGTTAAAATATATTGATGTAATTTTTGTAGGCAAATACGAAACCATGAAAGATGTGGGGGTTTATACCATTGCCGCTTTTATTGGCCTTGTATTAGAAACACCCTTAAATGCCATTGAACGGATTGCAGGCACAAAAATAGCTAAACTGTTTATGGCCAATAATATGCTTGAGATAGAAAAGATATATAAGTTATCGTCAAAATACCTGATGCTTTTTTGCGGTTTTTTTGGCGCCATATTAATTACCTGCATTAACCCGGTGCTTAGCTTATTGCCTAACGATTATTCGGCTGGTACATGGGTTACTATTATTGTTTGTTTGGGTGCTTTTTTTAATTCGGTAACGGGGGTAAATTACTCTATCATTACATACTCGGCCTATTATAAATTAAGCGCCATTTTTTATGCTGCTTTGCTGGTAGTCACGGTTTGGTTAAATATGTGGCTTATTCCTTTATACGGTATAACTGGTGCTGCCATTGCCAGTTGTATTATTTCGGTTATACATAATTTGCTGCGCTTTATTTTAATTAAAGTAAAATTTAATATGCAGCCTTTTACGTTAGATAGTTTAAAAATTGTTTTTATTGTGTGCGCATCGGTTTTAATTAGCTATACCATAAGTGTAGAAAATAAATATTTACTGGTAATACTGCGGGGTATGGCTTCATCCATAATTTTTATTGGACTGTTGATTTTACTTAAAGTTTTTTCGATAAAAGAAATAAAAACAGAAATTGCTTCGTTTAAACAAACGTTTATGTAACGCTATTTTTTTACTGAAATATCAGTACAGTTTTCTGAAAAAACCTTGCGGATTAAATCTTCCAAACCTTTAAAGTAAGCCGAAAACTGAGCGGGCGCATTGTTTATATACGGCTCGAAAAAATTATAGGCGTAAAAATGTTGAGTGGTTTTATTGCTATATAATTTAGAAATGTAATAAGATGCCGAAGAGAAGATGGAGAAAACATAACAGGTATTATGTTGCCAAAGTGTATACAATACCTCTACACTATAGTTGATAGAATAATTATGCTCTAACACCCTTGTTTTTAGTTTACGGGTATTAATCATATAATCTTTCGAAATTTCGATAGATTTTACCGATTGCGTTGGGTGCGGTTTTAATATAAACGTATATTCTTCGGGCTTATCAACCTGGGCTATAAATAAGGCAAGCGAGTCCACCCAAAAAGTATCGGGTACGTTGTAAAACAATTGCATGCTTTCCATTAGTATTAAAACCAGTTTACCTTCTATATGCAGGTACGATTTTATTTCCTCGTTGCCATCCACCTTATCAATAACCTCTTGTGCCAATGCCGGAAAGTCGGTTAAATCGGGTAATGCTTTAACATACCCAAGTTCTTGTTTTTTTTGCTGTAAGTAAGTTTTAAATGTATCGGCAAATACGCAGTAAAAATTAAACGCTTTAGTTTTTTGCTGCACAAAAACATAATCGCCCAAACCATGTTCAAAATAATTTGTATGAGCTTTTGGGTATAGTTTAAACAGGGTTTGGTTTATGGTTGTTTGGGTTAGTATGTTAAGCTCAGTAACATCTCCTAAGCCCGATAGTTTATTGGTTATAATTTTTGTTTCGTTTTTTTGCTGCCTTTTTAGGTATATGTTTAACAAAAAATTGTAAGCGTATTTTACAGGGAATTTGTTTTTTAATTTGCGGGTAATGGTTTTGCGTGTGTTGGGTAAAAAATCAACACTATCTGCAATTTCGGTCGACAGGTTTATTATTTCTGCCCAGGGATAAATGGTTTTTGTATCGGTAATTACTTTTATCAGGGCTCCTTTTTTTGGCGGAGAATCTAACACTAACACATCCTTGTACTGCCCCTGGTTTGTGTTACGGGCGTACAGTACCATGTATAATGTACAAAGGTGCGAAGAGCTGACAAATAAACGTACCATTACAATAAAATTAACGGGCCGCGTAAATAAAATACCAACTCATAGGCACAGGGCCCGACATTTGCATGCGCCTGCCATCTTGTAGTTTTTGGGTGTAGGTTTGCATATTGGTATGTTCGGGTTTTGGTAAATCAATATCAATTTCAAAAGGAGTGTATTTAAAAGTTGTAAACCCCCGCTTGGCTAAAAAGTTAGCTATGCGTGGCAGCGAGTAAATATTGTAAAATGAGGTTTTAAAACTGCTTTCATCTTGCGGCGTGTGAAACTCCTGCACTTCAATTTTACAATCAACCAGGCCATCATAAAATAAAGAGCTTAACGAAATCCACTGGGGGTTTAGTTTAACTATTTGGTCTAAAGCATCTTCATAACCCGGTAACCATGATAAGGTTTGGTAACTAATAATACCATCAAATTTGTTGCCGTGTTTGGGTATATCAAGTTTATATAAATCGCCATACGCTAAACTGCAATTGCTAAGGTTTTCTTTTTTTATGGCAGCGTTTCCTTCTTCCACAAAATCGGTATTTATATCTAAACCCAAATAACTGCAATTAGGAAAACGCTTGTGCATATAGTGCAGGTTAGCGCCTTTGCCGGTACCAACATCCATTATGTTTGCTTTGCTTTGTGGGGTTAAAACACCAAGTTCTTCAAGCCAATCGCAAAATTTTACGGTGCTTCGGTAAGGCGTTTTAAACTGACGCTCAAAGTAATCGTTGTTATAATTTTTTGTCCACTCGTCTAATCGCTGACTCATGCTTTATTTTTTTTACTGTTATACTCCGGTACTAAAATACGATTTTACTTTATCGCGCAGGTTGTATTGCGAACTCATTACTTCGCCATAAGCACCGGCGCTTCTAATGGCTATAATATCGCCACGCAAGGTTTCAGGCAGGGCTACAGCTTTGCCAAAACAATCGCTGCTTTCGCAAATGGGGCCAACCACATCGTACTTAAAATTTTGCCCTTTGCCTTTAGATATGTTTTCAATTTTATGGTATGCCTGATATAGGGCAGGGCGAATCAATTCCGTCATGCCCGCATCTAAAATAGCAAAGCTGGTGTTGGTACCTTTTTTAATGTAAAGCACACGCGTAATTAAGTTGCCGCATTGGGCAACCACAGCACGGCCCAATTCAAAATGAATTTGCTGGTTAGGTTGTACTTGTAAAAACTTTTTAAACAGAGAAAAAAATGCTTTAAAATCACAAACAGATTCTTCATCGGGTTTGTTGTAATTAATACCTAAGCCGCCGCCTAAGTTAAGGTGCGGTAACTGATAACCGCGTTGCAAAAACCATTGCTGTATTTCGTTTACACGGGTGCACAGGTTTTTAAAGGGGTTTAAATCGGTTATTTGCGAGCCAATGTGAAAATGTAAACCCACTAATTTTAAATGGGTGCAATTTTTTAAAACTGCCAATACATCGGTTAGCTCATGAAAATTGATACCGAATTTATTTTCCTCTAAACCCGTGGTAATGTATTTATGTGTTTGCGCATCAACATTAGGGTTTATACGCAGGGCAATTTGCGCGGTTTTGTTTTGCTGTTTGGCAAGCTGGTTAATTATTTCAAGCTCGGGTATGCTTTCGCAATTAAAACAAAAAATATTTTGTTGCAAGGCGTAGTTTATTTCATCATCACTTTTGCCAACACCGGCAAAAACAACGTTGGCTGCATCAAAGCCAAGTTCAATAGCCTTTTTAACCTCGTTGCCGCTTACACAATCTGCACCCAGGCCTGCTTGCTTAATAGTTTTTAAAAGCACATCGTTGGTGTTTGCTTTTAAGGCGTAATGCACATGGTAATTGTATTGAAAGGATGTTTTTTTTATTTCATCCAACGTATGCTGTAATAAAGCCGTATCATAAAAGTAAAAAGGTGTTTTATGCTGTGCGAAAAAGCTGTGATATTTTTGTAATGCTGACATGGCTTAGTAATTAAATAAACCTGTGTTTAGTGCCTGCAAGGCTTGTTTTTTATACTCGCTTTTTACCAGTACAGATATGTTGCACTCGCTTCCGCCATACGAAATCATCCTTACAGGAATTTCGCCCAAGGCATTAAATACTTTTTGTGCGTAACCCACTTTATCAAAACTTACGTTGCCCACAATGCAAATAATGGTTTGGTCTTTGTCAATATTTACTTGCCCGAATTTTTCAAGCTCCTCAACAATATCTTTTAAATGCTTATCGGTATCAATGGTTAGTGATACCGCCACTTCAGATGTGGTAATCATATCAATAGGTGTTTTGTGGCGCTCAAACACCTCAAACACCGAGCGTAAAAAACCATAGGCCAATAACATTCGTCCTGACTTGATGCTTACCGATGTAATGCCATCCTTAGCTGCAACGGCTTTAATGCCCGTGCCTGCGGCATCTTTTGTAATAATAGTTCCTTTAGCATCGGGCTGCATGGTGTTTAATAATTTTACGGGCACATTACGTTTTTGTGCAGGTAAAATGCAAGTAGGGTGTAAAATTTTTGCGCCGAAGTAGGCAAGCTCTGCCGCCTCATCAAACGATAGTTGCTCTATTGGGTGTGTTTTGTTAACCACACGCGGGTCGTTATTGTGCATGCCGTCAATGTCGGTCCAAATTTGTACTTCGCTGGCTTGCAAGGCAGCTCCAATTAGTGATGCCGTGTAATCGCTTCCGCCACGTTTTAAATTATCAATCTCCCCAAAAATATTACGGCAAATAAAACCCTGTGTAATGTAAAAATTAAAGCCCTTGTTTTTTTTAAGCTCTTGTTTCAGGTGCGTTTCAATGTAAGTTAAATCAGGCTCTTCGTTATCATCAATGCGCATAAAATTTAGCGCGGGCAATAAAACCGATTTCTCTTGTATCTCCTCTAAATAAAACT
>DATFTU010000077.1:0-11745 GCA_035261565.1 Bacteroidia bacterium | reverse complement strand
ACAGTTAAAGCCGGTACGGGGTTTACAAATACAGTAGCCGTACTAATGCTCATGGCTGCGCCGCTTGCGCCGGCAACCGTATAAGTTGTTGTAACACTTGGTGAAACCGCAATGTTGGCTGTTGTTGCACCTGTGCTCCAGGTATAGGTGGTGGCACCTGTTGCCGTTAAATTAGCAGAGCCGCTTGAACAGATAGTTGGTGTGTTTACTGTTATGTTTAAAGGCGGTGTTATTTTGCGTATGCGGCTATTGTACGTATCGGCTACATAGAGATTGCCAAGCGCATCGAAATTTATGTGCGCCGGAAAATAAAAGCCTCCGTTATTTGCCAAACCGCCATCGCCAAGTCCACCCGCGCCACCTGCAAAGGTGCTGATATAGCCCGACGAGTTTATCATACGGACAACACTATTACCTGAATCGCAGATGTATAAATTACCGGCGGCATCAAATGCCAGTCCAACAGGTCCGTTAAGAGCTGCACCAGTTGCAGGCCCTCCGTCTCCACTATACCCTGCCGTTCCGCTGCCGGCAATAGTAGTTATAATACCGGCGGTATTTACTTTACGCACACAGCTATTGTATGTATCGGCAATATATAAATTACCGGCGGCATCAACCGCAATTCCATCAGGGTTATTTAACCCCACTAAAGTGGCAGCCATCCCATCGCTACCGTATGTAATAGTACCGTTACCGGCAACGGTTGTTATAATACCTGCTGTGTTTACCATACGTATACGGTTATTATTTTGGTCGGCAATATATATGTTACCATTTGCATCAACCACCACATCATTAGGCCCATCAATTTGAGCGCTGGTAGCATAACTGCCATCGCCATAAAAACCGGCACTTCCTGAACCAACAACAGTGGTTATAATACCCGTAGACATGGTTATTTTACGGACACGTGCATTAAACCCATCAGCAATGTATAAATTGCCCGCCGCATCAAAATTTACGGCTAAAGGGCCATGCACCTCAGCAGTGCTTGCTACAACACCATCGCCGTTATATGAGCCCGTGCCATCGCCGGCAAAGGTGGTTATAGTACCATCTGTGCTAACTTTGCGTATACGGTTATTAAGGTTATCGGCAATGTAAATGTTGCCCGCCGCATCAACAGCCATACCATTGGCCGAATTTAACTGGGCAGCCGTGGCAGGCCCGTTATCGCCTCCATAGGCTGATGTTCCGTCTCCGGCAACCGTGGTTATAATTTGCGCATTTATTTGTAAGCAACATACGATTGCTAAAAGAGTAATTAATTTTTTCATATAATATAGTTTTTCAATAGCGAATGCAATTTAGGAAAAACTGTTTGAATGAAAAAAGCAGTTATTTTACGTTTTTGTTAGTTTTTTGGCTTTGTTAATGATAAAAAGTAGTTTATACAATCATCGGGGCATTTGGCTGCTATTGCTTTTGTAAAATAAGTTGTGGCATTTGCATAATCGTTTAAATGGTAATATACCTTACCTGTTGTAAATAAAAGGCAGGCAACCCGTTGCCGGTTTTTATCGCAGCCTTGCCAATATTGTTTTAATTTATCGGCAGATAACATGTACCATTGTTTAGCCGTAGCAGTATCGCCTTTTAGGCGAAAATAAGTTGCCACATTATATATAGTAGTAAGTGTAGTTTTTTTGCTGCGCATTATTTTGCTGAATTTTTTGGGAGAATAATTATCTAATTGTTTGGTTACAGAAACAGGTATGGTATCGCAGGTTGTTTGCGCGAAACAATGGGTGCTTATTAAAAGAGTTAAAAGAAAAACAATAAAAGGTTTCATGTTTTATTTGGTACTTAAAATTTTTAAAACCACACGGCGGTTAATGGCATGCAGGGCTTCTTTTTCATCTTTAGTTTTTGCTTGGTTTATTTGAGCATCGGTAATTAATAAATTATTCTCGCCAAACCCTTTTGCCATTAGCCTATCTTTATTTATGCCTTTAGCTACTAAATAATCAACCACAGCTTGCGCCCTTGCTATGGTTAAATGATTGTTCAAACCAGGTGCTCCTCTACTATCGCAATGATTTTGAATTTCAAGTTTTACACCTGGGTTTGCATTTAAAAAAGTTACCATAGAATCGACTATAATCCTACTTTGTTCTAAAATATCGGGTTTACTAACGCCAAAATAAATTTGATGAGTAGTATACGTTTGGCCAACCTTTACAATAGTATCGGTTAGTTTAAATGTTTTTGCTTTTGCAATATTTTCGGCTTCATTTTTTTGCAAAAGCTTTAGCGTGTGGTTTATAGCATTGAGGCTGGCAAAGTCATCATGCCCAGGTATAATGTATTTAGGCTGCGGAAATTTTTGCTGCACTTTTTTTAAACTTGCGGGCCATGCCTGCAGGTTGGCTTCTTTTATATAACCCAAGTCTTCAGCTTCAACATTTTTTATAAAACAACCGCCATACAGTATTTTTTGTTGGTTAAACCAAATAACTATATTATCGGCTGTGTGGCCGGGGCCGGGGTAATATATTTGAAGGGTTGTTTGCCCGATGGTGAAGGTGGTATCTTTAGTAAAATGAAACTGCGCGCGTTTTTGATTTTGAATTATTGATATGGAATCGGTTTTGGTACTGGTGTAGGTTTTAATGTTTTTTTGGCGGTAATATTCGAGTCCGGCAGTGCGGTCTTCGTGCGAATGGGTGGCAATGCATAACACTACCGGTTGGTGATGCCTTGCCCAAATACTATCTAACAGAGGTTGAAACCGGGTGGTATCCCAAGGGGTATCAATTAATATAACGCCCTGGTTAGTTACTACATATAAACCGTTTGCAGTGGCAATACTATTTTTATATACGTGGCTTGTAATGTAGATGTAGCTGTTTTCAGTTAGTTTGGTAATTTGCAGGCCACCGTTTTTTGTTTGTGCAAAAATTGTGGCGCTAAGCAAAAAGTTAAACAGAAGGGCAAGAAGCGGTTTCATTAAATGCGTTTATTGACAAAGACTATTTATACAAAGCTTTTAATTTATGATATTTTAGTTTAGTGGCCCAGGCCGAGTTTTTACAAATTAGGAAACCATATTTGCCATCTAAAAAACCAAACTTTAATAAATAACCATCAATAAATGTGGCGATGGGGCTTAGGTATAGTTTTATAAAATTGGGTTTGTAGTTTTTTTGAAAGAGAGCCTTTGAAGATATATCGGTAAAATATTCGATTTGTTTTATATGGCTATCAATTGTATAAAAGCTGTAATGCAAAATATTGCCTTTTAAATAGCCTGTGGTTTTATCGCTGGCAAACATTTCATATTTATCGTGCGGGTTTATGCCGCGCCACTCGCCTTTTGTACTATTCCACAGGCGCAATTTTTTATCGGGATACCAACCGCAGTGTTTTACCCAATGCCCGCAATAGTTGGTAAGGCGGTTCATGTAGTACCCATCGTACTGCCAGTTTTGTTTTGCTGCCAATATAGATTTTTGCAGGGTTTCATCAAGCGCCTCATCGGCATCTAATGATAGTACATGCGGGTATTGTGCTTGTGTGATGGCCCAGTTTTTTTGTTGAATGTGCCCCTGGAAAGCATGTTCGACAAAACGTACGCCGGCATCTAAACAAATTTGTTTGGTGTTATCTTTACTGAAAGAATCGACCACCACAATATCATCGGCCAAGCTTTTTACCGAAGCCAAGCAGCGTGCAATGTTTTTTTCTTCGTTAAAGGTTATGATAACAACCGAAAGCTTAATCACCGGTTAGCCCTCCATTACTTGTTTAGCATGCCCTTCGGTATCTACGTCGGTAATAACACGAATTATTTTTTTATCTTTTATAAGAAAAGTGGTGCGTAATATGCCATCAAATATGCGGCCCATAAACATTTTTTTGCCCCACACATCAAAAGCTTTTATTATGGTTTTATCTACATCGGCAATTAGCGGGAAAGGCAGGCTGAATTTTTTAATGAATTTTTGATGCGACTTTTCGTTATCGGCACTAACACCCACCACGGCAAAATCTTGTTTGGTTAAGTACTGATACTCATCGCGCAGGCTGCATGATTGTGCGGTGCAGCCACTGGTATCATCTTTAGGATAAAAATAAAGCACCAATGTTTTTCCGGCAAAATCGTTTAATGAAATCGGGTTTCCGTTTTGGTCTTTACCCTCAAAAAAAGGAGCGGCATTGCCGGCCTTTAAATGCGTTTGATGTTTTACAAAAGTTGATTTTTTTGCGGGGGCCTTTTTTGCAGCAGATTTTTTAGCAACCGATTTTTTAGATATACTTTTTTTAACGGCAACTTTTTTAGTTGCTTTTTTTACTGGTTTTTTTGCCATACAGGTTAGTTCTTAACAAACTTGCCTTGCGATACAAGCGTGTTGTTTTTTAAAATTTTGTACAAATATAAGCCATCTGCCAGTTGCTGCACCGGTACATTAACATTATTTGTATAAGCATGTGTGCTATACACCTGTTCGCCTAAAAGCGAGTAAACAATTACATCGGCACTGCCGCCATTGTTATTAAAAGTAAATTGTATTTGTTGTTGTGCCGGGTTTGGATATACAAGTACATCTTCGCCTTTAAAGTCAGATTTTATGCCTGTTGTTTGCATGTTGCAGGTTAAAGCACCAAAGCCATCCAACTTACCATAACCCCAATTATTGTTGGGTAAATTTGTGCCGGTAAAATAATCGTGCTTAGGGCAATTAATAATGGCCTGCTTAATATCCTGATTGGTTGCCGTAGGATTTTTTTGCAGATACAACACGGCAACACCTGCCACGTTGGGTGATGCGGCCGATGTTCCGTTAAATATCATGTACATGGTATCTTGCGAAATGTTGCTGTTGCCTGGGTCGTTAATGGCATCCCACTGGCATAAAGATAAAGTGCCGGGCGCCACAATGTTATCTCCGGTTGCGGCAATATCTGGTTTTAAACGGCCATCGCGTGTGGGGCCCGCGCTTGAGCTAAAAGAAAGCGTATCGTAAGGCCCCGGCCATTGTGAGTAAACACCACCCAGGGTAACAAAGCCCCGGCGCCCGTTATAATTGGCAACTGTTATAACCTCGTTGCTGCATTGAAAACTTGTACAAAGGGTTTGATTTATATCGGGCTCTTTATAATAAGCCATTTTTGGCATGCTTGCTAAAGGAGCTGGCACCTGATTGGCGGGTACGTATTCAAAATCCCAGGCATCGAAAAAACCTGAACCGGTTGTTTCTAATGTCCAAAAGAAACCAAGTGAGTCGGCATTGATATCAATATCCAATTCATACGTTTTGCCATTTATAGCCGCCGCTGTTTCTATAACGCCAATATAGGCTCCGTTAACCTTAATGGTATCGCTGGTTACTGTGTTTAAAGCAGATGTTATATTACGAAAACCGATGTTGCCCAGGTATTGAAAATTAGTAGAATCGTACACACCAATGGTATATTTTACATTTTTAAAATTAGTGGTATCGGCAAAAATGCCATAGGCAAACTCATTAGCCGACGAGTTGCGCATAAAGGTAAAATTGGTATCGGCATTTACGTGGTACTGTAAATGAAAGGGGTCGTTACCGGCATTACCCGCAGCGGCCACCAAACAACGCCCCGGTATGTTTGCCATCAGGCTATCCATAGCAAGGCTTTGCAAATCTAAGCCATCGTGCGAGCCATAATAATCGCCCAGGCTTATGTTTATTACAAAGGGTTTATTTGCAGCCACGGCTTTTTCAACCAAATAATGTAAACCATCTAACACCGTGGGGCCATTGTTGCTAAAATCAATAGCAGCACACATAATTTCGGCTTTTGGTGCAATGCCTTTATACATGGGATTAAAATTTCCGTTACCTGCCGATATGCCTGCCACGCGGGTTCCGTGCCCAAAAGCATACAAATCCTGATGGGTGCACAAACCACTGTCTATTTCCTGGTTGTTCCACTCCTGTCCGTAATTATAAGGTTGCGGGGTGTTGCTTGCCTGGGGTTTGGTTTGATCCCATAGCCAAATAACACGGCTTTTGCCGGTACTATCTTTAAAATCGGGGTGGGTAAAATCTATACCTGTATCAATCAATCCGTAAATAACACCTTTGCCATCATAAGCTTGCGGCAAAGGAGAAACTCCATTATGAATTTTAAGTACGTTATTTTTTACAATAGCGGTATCATCTAAAGGACGAACGTGGTTTATATAATATTCTATTTGTTTTACCTGCGGACTTTTAGCCAATTGCTGTATAGCCTGCCCCGAAAGGATTACAGAACTTATGTTGCCTGCATTGTATTTAAACAACCCGTTGTGCGCAGCCACAAAATCTTTTACCACACCAACATTGCCTTTAACCAAAACAGGATAGTTTTTTGATGTGCTGGTGTGCAGGGCCTTAATAAGCGCTACATTCATTTTAGATTGTTGCGCCAGGCAAGTTGCTGAAATTAAAAGCGAAAAAAATAGAAATCGAACCATTAAACTAAATTACTAATTTTAAGCCAATTTTTACCGATTTATGAATTTTATAATAAAATTAGTTTTATCGACTGTTGCTGTGCTTATTACTGCCTGGCTATTGCCCGGTGTTAAAATTACAGGCAATAACCCCTTTTATACCGCTTTTATTTTGGCCGTAGTTTTAGCTTTTTTAAACGCGGTGCTAAAACCTATTTTAGTTTTTTTGACTATACCTGTAACCATATTTACACTTGGCTTATTTTATTTAGTTATAAACGCCCTGATAGTTGTAATAGCCAGCAAACTGGTACCCGAATTTACCATAAAAGGTTTTTTTACGCCTTTGTTTTTTAGCCTTGTGTTATCGTTTATATCATCTGTTTTAGATGCTTTAGCAGGAGTAAACAAGAACAAGGACTAAGATGCACCAGGCTAAAAAAGCATATTGGTTTACCAGCTATACACTGATTTTTATTTTAGTGTTTATGCTGTTAACTCAAAACCTTTGGCGGTTTTGGGATAGTGATAAAGGAGAAACTCCTTTTCAGTGGGATATGGATCAGTATTACTCATACTTACCGGCAACTTTTATACACCACGATTTAACCTTTAAATATACAAGCCAGTACTGGTTAAATGCCGCCCCTAACGGAAACACGGTTGAAAAAATGACCTGTGGCATGGCATTTATGTATAGCCCGTTTTTTTTATTAGGACATAAAATAGCTATAAACCAGCATAGCCCGTTAACCGGTTATTCGGAACCTTATGCAATTTGCGTACACTATGGTACCCTTTTTTACTGTTTAATGGGTTTAACTATTTTAAGTTTTGTTTTACGGCGTTTTTTTTCGGATGCTATAACGGCTGTAACTATACTAACGATATTTTTTGCTACTAATTTATTTTACTACACCATGCAAGAGGGAGAAATGGCCCACTCGTACACTTTTTTTTTGGTGAGTATTTTTGCCTTGCTTACCTGCAAGTGGCATGAAACACAAAAGAGTATTTATTTTTTATGGTTAGGGTTAACGCTGGGTTTATTATCGTTAATAAGGCCTACTGATATTTTAGTTTCTATTATTTTTATTGGGTATGGCGTAAAATCGTTACCCGAATTGGGAGAGAAAATGAAACGCGTAATTTTTTCGTACAAAAACATTCCGCTTTTTGTATTAGGTTTTTTTGTTTTTTGGTTACCTCAATTAATTTACTGGAAAATAAGAACAGATAGTTTTTTATTTTTCTCATACGGGAAAGAAGGATTTTTTTGGTTAGACCCACAGATTGTAAATTTTTTATTTAGTTACAGAAAAGGCTGGTTTGTTTATACACCGGTAATGTTTTTTGCTGTTATTGGTTTATTTTTTGTTTTAAAAATAAAAAGCAACCCGTTTAAACTCCCCACTATAATTTGCGTGACTTTGGCTATATACACCTTATCGTGCTGGTGGTGCTGGTGGTTTGGCGGAGGGCTGGGAATGCGGTCGATGATAGAATTTTACCCATTATTAGCCATTCCTTTGGCGGCTTTGTTGCAATACATTTTTTCGTTAGAGTTTAAAAAGCAGTTTTTTGTTTTTGTAACGCGTGGTGCAACAGCTTTTTTATTATCAGCCTTTTTATGTTTAAATGTTATTCAAACGTATCAATCAAATTATCCTAAAGACAAACGTTTGATGCACTACGACTCTATGAGTAAAGAGGCCTATTGGCGAATTTTCGGGAAATTTAGTTTAAGTGATGAAGATTATAAAAAGTACGAACAGGAGTTAAACCACCCAAACCCGCGAGCTTTAGAAGACGAAAGAGATAATTAATTTAACAGCGCTTTGCTACTATGCTTTGTTATGAAAAGCAGATACATTAGTATCATAATAATACCAAAATCTGTAAGACCCATTAAAAAAATTATTGTGAGGTGAAATAATATACCCACCACCAGTATAAACGGCTTAGTTTTTTTAAACCAAATTAAAACAGGAAAAAGCAATTGAAAGCCCAGTGCAAACCAGGTTATGGCATGTATAAAAAAGCTGTTACTAATAAACATGTTTTTTACCCAAGGGTGGCTATAGGTATTATTAAACAATACATAATAAAAGGCAGTACCGTTAAGCCATGTTTGACCCAACAATTTAAAATAACTTGCCGTTACGTATAAAATAATAACCTGAAAGCGTGCCGCCAAAACCGCAAAATTACTTATGGTAATGCTGAGTATTTTTAAAACAGGGTGTTTAACCTCACTGGCCTTTTCATCCATAAAAACAAGGAGGAATAACACAATTACCAACAAATTAAAACCTGCATTTTGTATGAGAATAGTTTTGAAATATAAGTTGATGGTAAAAAAATAAATAAGAATGGTAAATAAGCGTTTGTAAGGCAAAAACCAGCAAGCAATAATAGAGAGTATTTGCCCGGTTACAAAAAATTTCCAGTATTGGGCCATGCCTGGTTTCTCTAAGCAGTTTAAAAAATTAAGCAGCGAGTTGTTGTGCTTTTCGAAAGGCAAAAAATAACTGCCGGGGCCATACAATGTTTTGGCATACGATAGTAAAAGCAAGGTATTGCCAAGTAAAAATATAAGCAGGGCTTTGCGGAACAAGCTTATGTTGCTTGCATAAGGTGTTGTGGTTGTAAAAGTTTGTATGTACTTATTTATAAGCGGCAACATAATTGGGACTAAAATTCATTTCGGGAAAAAGTAATTGAGTGGTATCTGTTTTAATTTCAGTTGCGGGTTTTCCGGCAAATGGTTCGGGGTATATAAAAACCAGTTTGTATTGTAGTTTGCTGAATGGGGAACAACGCATTTCTTTCATCATTATATCCGAAAAATAATGCTGCGCCATTATGCAACGCGCATCCTGCAGTAAATACTTATTCTGTAAAGAATCGATGGTTGATTTATTTTCAGCTTGCAAATGTGCATCCCATATCTGAGATAATACATACTCGTGCACTTTGTGCTGGGTAACAGCCACACTAAAGGGATTGCCATAGCGTATGCTTAAAAGAGTTTGGCCGGGGTTTATCCAATCTGTCCAGCCACGTTGGGCATTATAATAACGCACTACTAATTGCTGGTTATACATGGGCGGATTAGGTGCAAATACTTTATTATTTTGGCTGAAAACGGGCAGCATATACCGGCGCACAGCCCTTACAAGCAAAGTGTTTTGGGTTCCGCTATAAAAATTAAAAAAAAGGGTGCAAAAAACATGTACAAGCAATACAGCACTGCAACAAAAAAAAATTATGTATTGAGACTTTTTCATTTAAATACTTAAAACAAAGATAGAATGATAATGCGCCAAATATAAAAAACCATTATTTTTGCCGAAAATCGGGCTGTAGCACAGTTGGTAGTGTACTAGTATGGGGTGCTAGGGGTCGCGTGTTCGAGTCACGTCAGCCCGACTTACAAACCCCCCGGAGCCTTGCTTCGGGGGTTTTGTTTTTTACTGTTTACAATATTTAGTTATAAGTCCGGCGGCTTCGGGTTTGCCCAACTCATTTGCCATGGCCCAGTCTAAGCAGGCGTTTTGCATATCCTGTATTTCGAATTTTGCATAACCGCGGTTAAAATACGCTTTGGCATCTTGAGGGTTTAATTCGATAACTTTTGTGTAATCGGCTATGGCAGCTTTATACTCCTGTAAGGAACCATAACAGGTGCCGCGGTTATTATAGGCTTTATAATATTTTGGGTTTAACTCAATGGCTTTTGTATAATCATCAATAGCCTCTTTATAATTGGCCATGGCGGCTTTGGCATTGCCACTATTGGTATAATCTATTTCGGTTTGCGCGTAAAAACTAAAGCTTAGTATAGAGAGAATTAAGGTTGCCGGAATTTTCATGAAAAAACTTTTTACAATGGTAAAAAAATTGTTTTTACCAGTCCAGTAATTTTCGGTGATGTGTTTTGTATTATCGGTAAATGGTTTATGAAAAACTACACCTTAGTTGATGTTTGGTAGGATGTGCCTTTAAAGAGAGCGACTAACTCTCCTTTTTCGTTGGTGGTGCGTATATCATATATACCGGTTTTATTGCCTCGGTGAATTTCTTTTGCTTCAACAAACAGCTTATCGCCCACTTTGGCGGGGCGTGCAAAACTTATGGTAACATCTAAAGCAACGGTTAACATACCGTGCGAGTTGCAGGCAAAAGCAAAGGCCGAATCGGCGGCAGAGAACAAAATACCCCCGTGTACACTTAAAAAGCCATTAACCATTTGGTTAGTTACGGTATAATGCAATTTGCAGTAGCCGAGCCCCACCTCATCAACCTGTAAGCCCATCCATTTGGTAAAGGCATCGCGCTGTAGCATAATATCTAAAACCTGTTGCGGCGTTTTGTTTTGTTCCATACTTCCTGAATTATTTGTTAAATAAGCAATTATTACTAAATAAACACATTAATTTTAAGAAAAAATAACAAAAAGTGGCCTGATGCTTGATGTGTAAAAGTTAATTAAAATATTAATTTTGCGCCACTTATGCGAAAAATAATCTTTCTGTCTCTATTTTTTGTTATCAGGTTAGGTTTTTCGCAGCAGCAAGCCCCCACTATTGATACAGTTGCCATTACGTTAAATGATGCCGAAGACCAGTTTGTAAAAAACAATTATGCTTTATTAGCCCAAAAATACAATGTGGATGCCAGCAAAGCTTTAATTAGGCAGGCAGGCTTGTTTAATAACCCTAACGTTTATTACGAAAACAGCGTTTACAATAAATTTAAAACATCGGGCAGTAAATTTTTTCCGACGGAGGTGGGTACATGGGGTGATTACAGAACTCAGGGTGAGATATTAATACAATACAACTGGCTTTTTTCGGTGGCGGGTAAACGCAACAAAGCTGTAAAAGTTGCCAGAGCACAGGCTGATATAGCCCAATACCAGTTTGATGATTTAATGAGAACCTTATTGTTTGCCTTACGATCGGATTTTTACCAGCTACACTACGGTTTGCAATCACTTAAACTGTTTGATGAAGAAATTGCCTCGTTAAAAGATATTGTGGCCGGGTTTGAAAACCAATACCAAAAAGGAAATATTTCGTTACGAGAAATTACCCGTGTGCGCGCCCTGTTATTCTCTATGCAAAATGACCGTTTGGCTTTAGCAACCGATTTGCGTAATACATTGAGTGAGTTTTCGGGTTTATTAAACAACCCTAAACCCGTTTGGTATAAACCAACCTTAAACGAAGCTGAAATGGCCACTAAGTATAATGCGGGCGCCATAAGCCTATCGGACTTACTTACACAGGCACTTGCTAACCGCCCCGATTTAAAAGAAG
>DATFTU010000076.1:0-4148 GCA_035261565.1 Bacteroidia bacterium | reverse complement strand
ATATAAATCGCCTTCTTTAATGTGTAAATAACGGTATAAGTACCGTTTTTTAATATTGGCGTTACCAACTACCAAAAAACTATCTATTTTAATTAAACGGTGTTTGGTAACTTTAAGCCGGGCGCTAATGGCATTATCTTGCACCACCACGCTGTCAAGTTTTACACGGGCAAAGGGGTATCCATTATTATCGCAATAAGTAAGTATTTTTTCCAGCAAATTGCTTACTTCTTTTGGGGTAAAAACAACATTTGAGTACATTCTTTCATGAAAACCTGTGGCTGCCATTAAATTATCATCGGCATTACCTTTACTAAGGCGCGCCCATTTATATTTTGCCCCACTATGCAAACTTGCCAGGCAAAATAAAGAGTCATACCTGACAGAATCAATATCTGCCAGTAAATACCCTTCGCTTCTGAAAGAAGAAATAATTGTATTTAACTCTTCTTCAATTGCTTTTTTAGACTCATAAAAGGGTTTTATTTTTAGTTTTTTGACAACTGAATGATTATCACTTACATCAATTTTAAGCGAAATTTTGCGTTGTGCCTTTATTGATAGGCCAAACAAGCAAAATAACAGGATATATAAAGGGGTTTTATTCAATATACTGCACAACGAAGTTTTAAAGTTAAAATTTTGTTAGCTACAAAAAAACTTGGCAAGGTTAAAACACTTAACTTTGTTAGCTAAAATAAAAACATTCACCTATGAAAGTCCATAATTTTAGTGCAGGCCCTGGTATTTTGCCGGCCGAAGTTTTAAAGCAATCGGCTGAAGCCTGCATAAACTTTGATAATCTTAACCTTTCGTTACTTGAAATTTCGCACCGCAGCAAAAACTACGAAAAAGTAATGCAGGATGCACGTGCCTTGGTAAAAGAACTTTTTGAGGTGGGCGACGAATACGAAGTAATTTATTTAGGTGGCGGTGCCAGCACCCAGTTTGCCATGGTGCCTTACAATTTACTATCAGAAAACGGGCACGCAGCTTATGTTAACACAGGAGTTTGGGCCAGTAAAGCTATTAAAGAGGCCAAAATTATTGGTAATACCAAAGTTATTGCTTCATCAGAAGATAAAAAGTTTACTTACATACCAAAAGGGTATGAAATTCCTGCGGATGCCGATTACCTGCATATTACATCAAACAATACTATTTACGGCACACAGATAAAACAGTTTCCTAAAACCAGCATACCCTTAGTATGCGATATGAGTTCGGATATTTTTAGCCGTAAAGTAAACGCTAAAGATTTTGCTTTAATTTATGCCGGAGCACAAAAAAATATGGGCCCTGCGGGGGCAACCATGGTTATGGTGCGTAAAGATGTGCTGGGCAAAACAGGCAGGAAAATGTTGTCGATGTTAGATTACCAGGTACATATTAAAGGGGATAGCATGTATAATACACCTCCTGTGTTTCCTATATACGTTACTTTACTTACGCTACAATGGCTTAAAAAGAATGGCGGTATTGCGTGGATTGAAAAATTAAACCAGCAAAAAGCCGATTTATTATATAATGAAATTGATCGTAACAGTTTATTTTATGGCACGGTTGCAAAAGAAGACAGAAGCAATATGAATGTTTGTTTTTTAACCAACAAACTCGAACTAGAGCCTGAATTTGATAAAATTTGGAAAGAGGCTAACATTAGCGGCATACGTGGGCACAGAGATGTGGGAGGATACCGCGCATCACTATACAACGCCCTGCCTTTAGAAAGTGTGCAGGTATTGGTTGATACCATGAAAGAATTTGAAAAGAAATTTGCATAAAACCTAAGCCGGCCTTGTGTCGGCTTTTTTAATTAAAATAAATATGAGTAAGAAAATTTTAGCCAACGATGGCATTGATGCAGTAGGACAACAAATGCTTGAACAAGCGGGCTTTACTGTTGTTACCGAAAAAGTGGCACAAGAGAATTTAGCGAAAGAGCTTAATGATAAAGGCTACATAGCTATAACAGTACGTAGTGCAACTAAAGTACGTAAAGACTTAATTGACGTTTGCCCTAACATAAAAGTAATTGGCCGCGGTGGCGTTGGCATGGATAATATTGATGTTGATTATGCCAAGGGTAAAAACATACAAGTAATTAATACACCTGCCGCATCATCAAACGCAGTGGCTGAGTTGGTGTTTGCGCATTTATTTAATGCCGTACGTTTTTTATATGACAGCAACCGACAAATGCCTGCAAATGGTTTAACTAAGTTTGAAGAACTAAAAAAGAAATATGCTAAAGGCGTTGAGCTTAAAGATAAAACCATTGGCATTATTGGCTTTGGGCGCATTGGGCAACAGGTGGCAAAAATTGCATTGGGTTGCGGCATGAAAGTTTTAGCCTTTGACCCATTTGTAAAAGAAGCCAAGTTAAAATTAGATATACATGGCTTAGCTAATGCCGAAGTAAATATTACTACTGTAAGTTTAGATGAAGTGTATGCACAAAGCGATTTTATTACCGTGCATGTACCGGGCGGTAAATTAATTACCGATGCCGAAATTGCTAAAATGAAAGCCGGGGTTATTTTAATAAATACGGCGCGTGGCGGGGTTATTGATGAAACTGCATTGTTAAATGGATTAAATAGTAAAAAAATTGCGCATGCTTGTTTAGATGTATATGAGAACGAACCTAAACCAAGCGAGGCGCTTTTACACCACGCGCAAATATCGCTAACTCCGCATATTGGCGCTGCCACTAACGAAGCACAAGAGCGCATTGGTGTTGAGCTGGCAGAAAAAATTATTGCCGCACTAAAATAAAAATGAAAAATTTTTTCATACTTATACTACTTGTTGTTGGTTGTACCACACATAAGTATACTTATGATACAGTAAGAAAAATACCTAAACAAAAATTTGTTCCATTTGGCACCCTTTGGTTAAAAGGAAATATTTTTATAGATGAAACCGAGGTTACTAATTTCGCTTATTCAGAATTTTTATATTGGGTTAGTCATCATAACTATAATGAAGAAACTTATAAATCTTTATTACCCGACACGGTTTGTTGGGTAAGGTTTAGCGCTTTTAATGCTGATTATTATCAAAATTTTTATTTGCGCAATCTGGTTTTTAGAGATTATCCGGTTGTAGGCATTTCATATGAACAAGCTGTTGAATTTTGTAAATGGCGTACTAAAGTTAGCAACAGGTATATTTATTTTAAACGTAATAAATCATTAAAAAAAATTACTACCGATACTACAACAAAAATACCTGAATATGTAGAGTATAGATTACCCACAAAAGAAGAATGGGAGTATGCCGCGGCTGCCGGATTAAATTTTTGTGATTATCCTATGGGTTACGAAAACCTGGTAGATAAAAACAATATTCCGGTTTCAAATACGCTCGAATATTTTAGCTATTATAAAAACGATTACAAAAATGCGGCTTACAAATGTGGAGATACATTAGAGTTAGTAATGCCGGCTGACCCTGTGTATGCAGGAAAGCCAAACCGATATGGTTTATATAATATGCTGGGCAATGTTTCGGAGCTTCTTGAGGATAGCACAGTTAAGGGACTGAATTATAATGAGCCTATTTATTCGATTCCGGATAAGGATACAAACATGCCGGAAATACTTGTTCCTTCTTACAATTCATCAAAAATTTATAACTATAAATTAAATAAAAAATTTACGCAGCCTGAACCATGGATTGGTTTTAGATGTGTTTGTGAAGTACTGAAAAATTAATTTTTCTGCTTTAAAACCGCTACGGATACGTTTATACGTACATTTTAAACCCAGGTTACATTTTTTTACAAACCGGTGCTGTTCATACTTAACCTGCTTTTTTTGAAGTTTTTTTGTTTTTACATACGTATAAACAACCATGTAAACTCCAACGTAATATCCCTACTAAAAAAATAAAAACATACGAGAATATATTATGAGCAAAGACAAACTAAACAAAAACATTTTCACTTATGAAAACAAAAAAGCTACTACTAATGTGGGCTTTGGCCTTTGCGCAATGCGCCTTGGCACAAGCACCTGTAAGCTCTTCGTTATCGACGATTAGCACAGAAAAGGCAGATGAGCTAAAAGCTCAGGAGTTTTTTGTACAGCATAATTTTAACCCAAAAGATTATGATGAGTACATAACAGCCTGGAGAAAAGAAT
>DATFTU010000075.1:0-2513 GCA_035261565.1 Bacteroidia bacterium | reverse complement strand
AAAAAAAATGCCACAGCACAAGATTATTTTATTGTGCCACTTAAAAAAAACAGCTTATTAAAAACCAACCGGTACCATTGGGCAGCTGCTAATGCGCAAAAAACAACTGCCACCACGCGACAGGGTATTTATAGAGCCTTAAAGCTCAGGTATTTTAAAAACGCTAATGTGTTTGAACTGGGCTTGCAACTTGACAAAGAGATTGCTATGGCAGCCGCTAAAAAAATTAAGGTAGAGTGTACGCATGTGGTTGTGTCGCAAAATTTATTGCCTTTTATATTTGAAAGTGGTGCCCTGGGCGGCCGGACTTTTGATGTTTTAATGACCCGCCTGCCTATTGAAAAATTACAGCAGCGTTTAGATGTTGCTTATTTAAAATTTAAGGATAGTGTAACACTAAAAGATTTTAGAGCTACACAACACCTGATTGATTTAGAAAACAAAGCCTTAACGAGGGCACAAAAAATAATTACTCCGCACAGCGACATTGCCGATGTTTTTAAAAACAAGGTTGAAAAACTTAACTGGCATATGCCCCGGGCAACGGGTGAAAATAAAAAAGGGCATAAAGTACTTTTTCCGGCATCGGCATTAGGGCGCAAGGGCGCTTATGAAATGAAACAGCTGGCCAAAGAGCTTAACCTGCAAATTAGTATTTTAGGGAACGCTACCGAAAAAATTAATTTTTGGGAAGATATAAAAACCGAAAAATTTACCGGAGATTTTAATGAAATTGGTTTGGTAATTTACCCCACTTATATTGAACACCAACCCCGCCAAATTTTAAAAGCCATTGCACAACATATACCCGTAATAACCACCACTGCCTGCGGGATTGAGCCAGGCGATAAAATTACCATTATTGAAATTGGAAACTATGAGCAGCTTAAAAAGGAAGTGGAAGAACGATTGAAGGTTATGGTTTAAAGCCCCGAAAGCAAATTACTGATTTTAGAAGTATATTTTGCAGAATGAAAATATACACATCTATAAAGAAGTTATAAATTAAAAGTGGGGTTAGCAACGTGCCATTTTTTTTTGCCTAAGATGCCTTTGGTTTTTACTTTGTTTATGTAAGTTGTGGCATCGGGGGTTTTGCAGGCGGTACCTTCTCTTATAATGGTTACTGTGCCTACTTTTTTTGCGGCGGCAAGTGCATCGACAGGTATGGCAGGTACAAACGAACCCAACGCAATTACAAAACCGTTTATTTATTACTTTAGTCAGATGATGAAAAACACTATATGGTTATTTATGATTGGGTTACTTTTATATGGTTGCACAACTATATCCGAAAAAAGAGGAGATACTATAGTTACAAAAGCTGATACAGTGAAAACAGTTCAAACTTTTGATGAGGACTCGCTGATTGATTTGCAAAATTTTGAAATTAGTACCAACTATACCATTTTAGATGAAACTATTGCCGCGTTAAATGAAAATAAAAATACGCAGGTGTTTATATCAAAACCATGTGGATACGGAGATTGCGAGTTTGTTTATAAAAGATTAAACAGCGCCGATGGAAAAACGATGGTTTATTTATTTAAAGGTGATTGCGGTGAATATGGCTTTAGCAACGACCAGTTTTTATTTAGTAATAACCGGCTTACAGTTGTTCGCAATTTTAATTATAGCATTGAGCAATTTGCAGATGACAGCTTACCCACGCTGTTTAAAATAGAAGAAGAAATTATTGACTTTACAGGAGATAAAGCCTTAGTAAAACACCGCAAAAAAATAACCAGTAGTTTATATGTATATACAATGCCTGATATTGAATTTAAAACTACACACCAAAGTAAAGATAGTTTGATGCCGGCGCAACTAAAATTTTTTAAAGACAACATTGAAAGGGAGAAATATAGAGACGAATAATTTTTATGTTATTAGTGGTTATAACTTGCATTTTTACAATATATCAGTTACAATTTCGGCCTCAAATAGTTTGCGTAAATCGGTTTTGGCCCTGTCGCGCTCAAAACCAAAGGCAAATTCAACCAGCACGCAAAAGAAAAGGAACATGCCTAAAGGCATAAAAATTGCAGGTTGAAATTTAGCATGCATAATTGAATCGATTAAAAGTGCTAAAAAAACAAACACAACTATACTGCACCAAAAAATACTGAACCCAATTACAAAAGGAAGCATACGCATTTTAATTTGTATAAGGGTGCCGCCATCAAAATCTTTTTGAACGGTGCCTTCAATTTGTGGAAGAAAAGAATTTCGGTACCTGATAATACGCCTGATAGAAAACGTTTGTACGCCTATATCTCCCTCGTAAGGTGCTGTTGCCTTGTTACCAAACAAACCGGACCTGATTATTTGTTTAGGTTCGATAAAATCTGAAAGGCGGGCAAAAACTTCTTTCTCGCTTAGGTGGGTTTTGTAGGTAATGCTCGTTCCAAAAAGAGATTTCATTTTATTTTAAAGATATAATTAGTACATAAAATACGTTGCTAAAAAAACACAGCTTAAATATGCCCAAAGCAGTGAAAACAGGATGTGCA
>DATFTU010000074.1:0-2735 GCA_035261565.1 Bacteroidia bacterium | reverse complement strand
AATCGCGACAGCACTTGCAGTATCTGGTTTAATGTTTAGTACAATTAAAGCTCAAACATTAAACACACAAGGAATTTCTCTTCATTATGAAGTATACGGAAATCCAACTAATCCTCCTGTTCTCTTAATATCCGGTTTGGGCGGTGTAGGGGCAAGCTGGGGACCTCAAATAAAAAAATTCGCAGAAAAGTATTATGTAATACTTCCTGACCAACGCGGAACAGGTCAAACTACTCGTGCCAAAGACGGTTACACAACACAGCAACTTGCTGCTGATATGGCCTCACTGGTTGAACATCTTGCTATAGGTGCTGAAATCCTTGTAGATGGCGGTATGACCTATTTAGCTAAGTAACTAATAATCTGAAATCAAATTACATAAAATGGACATTACAAAACAAATTGAATTTTTAAAAAATCAAAGGTCAAACTTGCTCTTGCAATTAGAAAAATTGAGTAACGATGAACTAAGTTTTATACCTAAAGGAAGCAACAACAATATTCTTTGGAATCTTGGGCATATCTTGGTAATACCACAACATCACTTTTACGTTGTCAAAGGGCATGCTCCTCATGTTGAACAATATTATATTCAAAATTATATGTCGGGCACTCGTCCACTTGCCACTGATATTGATAAAGAGTATAAAACGATAAAAGAATTGTTGTTGCCTACAGCAGACTTTTTAAAGGATGATTACGACAAAGGTATGTTTAACGATTTTCGTGCATTTGGGAATAAAGACTTTATTGAAACCTTAGAATTTTTAACAAAACATGAAGCAGGTCATATTGCTAAAATTAATCAGTTGTTGAATCAACTTAATAAAACAAACAAATAAAAATGAGCAAATTAAAAAATAAAGTAGCAATCGTTACAGGTGCATCAAAAGGAATAGGTGCATCTATCGCAAAACACTTTGCCGCAGAAGGCGCAAAGGTTGTAGTAAATTATGCTTCAAGTAAAGAAGGAGCGGATAAAGTTGTAAAAGCTATAATCGACAATGGAGGCAAAGCCATTGCGGTACAGGCCGATGTATCAAAAGAAGCTGATGTAATCAGACTGTTTGAAGAAACAAAGAAGGCTTTCGGCACGTTGGATATTTTGGTAAACAACGCAGTCCATCAGCAATACTTGCCTATTGAACAGGCATCGGTAGAAACTTTCCATCAGCATTTCAACGTTAATGTTTTGGGTCCAATACTTACTATCCAGGCATCTTTAAAACTGTTTGGGGATAAGGGCGGTAATATCATAAACATTAGTTCAGGTGCAAGTAAAATGCCAATGGCTGGAGTCTCGTTATATTCTGCAACTAAAGCAGCAATAGATGCCGTAACAATTTCTTTGTCGAAAGAACTGGGTGCAAAAAACATTCGTGTCAATTCCATTTTGCCGGGTGCTACAGAAACAGAAGGTGCAAGTAGTGCAGGTGTAACTACCGGAAGTGATGCTGAAAAAATGTTTGTTGCTCATACACCACTTGGTCGTAGAGGTCAGCCGGAAGATATTGCGAAAGCTGCCATATTTCTTGCTTCTGATGATGCAGCTTGGATTACAGGAGAACAAATTTCTGTTTCGGGTGGTATGTATGGTTTTTAAATTTATAAACTAATAGGATGGGAGTATTGGTTGAAACGGTTTCATCAAATACGTACTAAAATAAACTAGCAATAACTGCTATTTAACATTAAAAGCCACAGATACATAAGTTATCCGTGGCTTTTTTTTTGGTCATGAGGAAGAAAATAAATAGGCTACAACAAAAGTTGATTTGGCTACACGTGTTTTTTATTTGCGACGCACCTTTGCGTCAATAAAAACCAAAACATGAAAATTACACTTACAGGCTCATTAGGCCACATCAGCAAACCACTGGCAATAGAATTAATCCAAAAAGGACATACTTTAACTATAATTAGCAGCAAAGCCGAAAGACAAAAGGAGATTGAAGCATTGGGTGCAAAAGCAGCCATTGGCACAATGGAAGATGCAGATTTTCTTATTAAAGCCTTTACCGGCGCAGATATCGTGTATGCAATGGAAACTCTTGGCGAAGGTTTTTTCTTTAACCAAAATCTTGATTACATGGAGGCTATTATTAATATCGGTAAAAGCTATAAACAAGCCATTGAGCAATCGGGAGTAAAAAAAGTAATTCATTTGAGCAGTATTGGCGCTCATACCGATAAAGGCAACGGCATGCTTGCTTTTCATTATAACGTCGAAAATATTTTGAAGCAACTACCTGCTGATGTTTCTATTAAATTTATGCGCCCAGTTGGTTTTTATTATAATATGTTTGCTTTTATGCCTACTATAAAAAGCCAAAATAGTATCATTTCTAATTATGGAGGGGATGAAAAAGAACCATGGGTTTCTCCAATAGATATTGCAGGTGTTATTGCCGAAGAGATAGAAAAGCCTTTTAATGGAAGAACCGTTCGTTACATAGCAAGCGATGAAGTTTCGCCAAACGAAGTAGCAGCTATTTTGGGTGAAGCCATTGGTAAACCCGATTTGAAATGGGTAATTGTTTCGGATGAACAAGCATTAAATGGAATGATAGCCGCAGGTATGAACCCTGAAATTGCTAAAGGTTTAATGGAAATGAATACATCCAGGCGCGGCGGTGTTTTATATACAGATTATTACAAAAACCAACCTGCTTTAAGCAAAACTAAGCTTACAGACTTCGCTAAAGATTTTGCTGCTGTTTATAACAGTAATTCAG
>DATFTU010000073.1:0-7107 GCA_035261565.1 Bacteroidia bacterium | reverse complement strand
TGGCATATTCGTGATGGTTAAAGCCACCGTCGAAATCGTCTTCATAATCATTATCAGATTCTTCTTCGTAATCATTGTAATTAGCCGTACGGCCCATTGGGCGATACTCTTCATCCTCATCTTCATAATCGTCATACGCGTTGTAATTACCATAATTTTGTTGATCTTCATACTTATCAAAGTCGCGATTTCTTGAGCTACGCTGATAATCTCCTTGCCAGGAATTTCTTTGTGTTGTTGCCATGATTAAATTGGTTTTTAATGATGTTAATTGATTTTTTAGCAACATAGAAAAATAAACCCTAATGCCAGTTTTTACTAAGCGAATGGAGGAATTTTTGCCACGAGAAGAAAAGTGATTGTATAATTAATTTCACACATATGTTAGAAGTGATGGTTATTGTTGTTTTTTATTATTATATAAAAGTTAACTCTTGAATTTAATGCTCTTGAAATTGATCTAGAGTTAAAAGATTGAAAATTTTTGTCGGATTGCGTCCGCAAAGACAATTCTTTCACCGATTGATTTAAGGGATTAATATTAGATAAAAGCAAATGAAAAATACAAAAACGAAAAAAATCTTATATGTTAATATCCTCTGGAAACATTAAATTCATTGAGATTTTTAACACTTCTATTTAATTTTTTTTGTGGAATATAAAGGGCAAAAAATTAATTATTGAGTAACTTAAGATACTACCAATAAATAAGCTAAGTGGTATATTTTTTTAGCCGACCTAAACGCTAAATAATTAGCTAAAACAAACTAAATAATTAAAAAATCATGGCAACAACACAAAGAAGGTCTCAGCAAAGAGACGAAGAAGGAAGGTTCACATCCGGTCGTGGACAAGGAAATTATGGTGGTCAAAGCAACTACGATAATGATTATGATCAGTATGACGAAAATGATTATGACGATGAAGACCGAGATTATGCAGGTTCTCATGATCGTAATAACGATTATGATGATGACTACAGCAATGAGTACGAAGAAGACTACGACGATAATGACTACGAAAGTGGCCGTTCAAATGGTCGTGGCAATTCTCGTCAGGGTTATGTTGAAGGCCGTGGCTTTGCCTCTATGGATCGTGATCGCGTTCGCGAAATAGCCAGCATGGGTGGCCGCGCTTCTCATGGCGGTGGTCGTGGTTATGATCACGATTACAACGGTGGCAGTTATTCGTCTCAACGTGGCTCGCGCGATTATGACCGTGATGAAGATAACTATTCATCTCGCCGTGGTTCAAATGGCTCGTACGGTTATGACCATGATGGATACAGGAACGGAAGTTCACACTTAGGTAGCGGCCGTGGCTTTGCTTCTATGGATCGTGAACGCGTACGTGAAATTGCAGCGATAGGGGGCCATACTTCTCATGGCGGAGGACGCAGCCACAGCGGTTCGTCTAATGGCAGCTCATCAAGCCGTAGCAATGGTTCAACCAGTCAAGGTTCACGTCGTGGACGGGGTTTATCAAGCTATAGCAATAACTCTTCAGGTCGCAGCCAAAGTTCAGTCCGTGGTCAAGGCTCAAGCCACAGTAATGGCTCAAGCAGTGGAAGCTCTCGCAGACGCGGCAGCTCAAACGGTTCAGGGCATGGACGCGGTTTTGCTTCTATGAGTTCTGCTCGTGTACGCGAAATTGCAGCTATGGGTGGTCATGCTTCTCATGGCGGTGGCCGTACAGGTTCTCGTAGCGGAAGCAGTTCTTCTCGTTCAAGCAGCAGAAGCACAGGTTCTAAACGTAGACAAAGCGCTCATTAAGAAATCAATCATAAGTCAGCGGCCCGTAATCCGCTGACTTAATTGTTTAACCGTAATTAAAAAACAAAATGGAAAAAATGGATACAGCAGCAAAAACTGCTACAAAAACAACTAATGCAACAAACGCTTCTTCAACTAAAAAAGGAAGCGAGAAAAAAGAACAAAACTTGGAATGCCTTTTAAAAGAAGGATTAAAAGCTATGTACAGTGCAGAAACCCAATTGGTAGAAGCTTTGCCTGAAATGGCTAAAGCGGCTGACAGCGAAGAACTGCAAGATGCTATTGAAAAGCATTTGCAAGAAACCAAACGCCATGCGGAACGTCTGGAGAAGATCTTTTCAAAATTAGGCATCGATAAAAGCGAAGTGAAAAAATGCATGGTAATGGAAAGCTTGATTAACGAAGGCAAAAAAGTTATCGAAGATTTTGAAGCCGGGCCGGTTAGAGATTCTGCTATAATTATCGGAGCTCAAAAAGTAGAGCATCATGAAATTGCCGCTTATGGTTCTTTATGCGAATTGTGCGATGTTTTAGGCTATCATAAAATAGGTGATATTCTTGATCGCACCTTAGAAGAAGAAGAAAACACGGACTCTGACCTGACTGATATCGCCCAAGACATTAATGATGAGGCTTATGAGTCAAGTGAACACGAAGAAGAGTACGAATACGAAGATCAGGAACTATAAAAACAAAAGAAAAATAAAAGATGGCAGCTAGTAGGGTGGCTGCCATTTTTCTTTAAACAATAAATCAATAATTAAAAACAAATAAAATGAAAAAAATAATTTTAAGCGCGTTTGCCCTTTGTGGAATAAATGCAGCCATAGCCCAAACAAATGGTAATGGTACAGGAACAGATAATAACAACAATGGTAATTACAACAATAATAGCGGAGTAAATACACCTGGTACCTATAATGGTTCGAATACATCAACGGTAACTCCACGAAACAGTAATGGAAACAACGGAACTTATAATTCCAATGGAACATATAATTCTAACGGTACGAATTCAAACAAAAGAAATAATAATTCGAGAGATACTACGAACCGAATGGGGCACAAAAATGGTACAAGAAAATCGAATAGTACGAAATCTACCGGTACCTATACGCATACGCCTTCAACTCAATAATACAAGCGTATACTAACTGTATTTGGAATATTAATTAAAAATAGAAATGAGATGAAGAATCAAAAAATTAAAAAGGAAATTTATTTACTGTTTGCGTGCGGCCTTTTTTTTATGGCTTGTAATCATAATTCACGTGATCGAAAATCAGAGGAGTATTCTAATGGAAATAAGACTACAGATAGTTCTGCCGCTTATAGCAGAACTAATTATCAACCCAATGGCAATGATAGTGTAAGGCCAATAGACACTACAAGAAGACCATCAAATAATCCTCAGTAAATACTTATCATACCGCAAATTATGAGCCGGTTTAAAGTTTAAACCGCTCATAGCTGTGCGGATAAAGATAATTGGAGCTTTCGCGGTCAAAGAGCCAGTTCAAAATAAAACTAATTGCTATGAATATTTAGAGTTATGTTTTATAAAACTCTTTAACTCCAACATGCAATCGTTTAGTTTTAGCTAAAATGAAAATAAATTTTAAATCACCAGTCTTTCTTTATACGCTTAAATGCTTGTTAGGCCTAAGTATCGGTTATTTGCTTTTTATTAAATTTCCTCGATATCCTTTTTATTGGACATTAGTGTCTATTCTTCTCGTTATGGCCCCCGATCACCATGACTCATCAAAACTTGCTCTTGATAGGGTAAAAGCAAATATGATTGGTTCTACAATAGGCTTATTGCTATTTATGGTTAACGGGTCAGAATTATTAATGATGGGCATTGGTGTAATTACAACTATTTCTATATGTTATTTACTTAAGATTTTAACTATTGGAAAAAGTGCTTTGGCCGCTTTTTTAATCGTAATATTACATGAAAGACATGGAAATACTTGGCAAGTTGCTGTTGAACGGTTGGGATGTGTAGCGTTAGGATGTGCCATTGCTTTGATAATTTCAGCAATTTTTGGTTACGTCGCTAAAAAATGAATTTGTTATTATTTTTTACCAAGCTTTTCATTGTTGTATCCAAAATAGTTTTCAATAATAAACCCATAAGTCATAAGTAAATTATAGGTTTGAGTTCGGCTCATTTTATTATAACTAAATGTAGCCGTAAGACTTAACCACTTTTTCAGTTTTAATGCTGCACTAATGTCAGACTTAATAATATAATCGCTTTTATATTGTAACGAGTTTTGTAAAAACCCATTTCCATTGAATGATAAGCGGTCTTTAATGGTCCATTTAAATAAAAGGCGAAATGAATTTCTTGGAGTTCCATATACATCTCTTAGATTGTTAGGCAAAACAAGGTCGCTATAGTCATAAAGAATACCATCGCTAAGATTTAAGGTGATTGAATTTTTATCAATTATATTATAAGCCACTCCTAAACCCGATTGAAATTGATTATTTATTTTTAAAGAGTAAATAGAATTATAATTAAGCAAACCCCAATAATAGAAATGGGGGAATGTTTTTCGTAAATCTACATCTAATGAGGTCGAAAAATCATTATTAGTAAGCTCTTTATTTTGCTCACCATAAAGCCATTTGTTTATTGAATTCAGAGTTATATCTTTTTTCTTTGTACTGAATTTGAACATATTATTATACAAATAGGAACTGTTACTATTAGTTTTATTAAATGTACCTGTAGATGTATAATTAATGTAGTAAGTAGAATCAGTGTGTTGAGCAGATAACCGGAGACATAACATAAAAACCAGTATTGTAATTAACCTTTTCATGTTTAGTAAATGAACAAATTAAGAGTATGAATACCCTACTTGGTTAAGTTTTTCAAATACTGCAAATATTATTTCAGATTTTGCATCCGATTTTGAACCTTGTAATTTTTCCTTATCAAGCCAAAAAACAATAAGCATTTTTATCTTATCGCCATTTAATGAATCGATAACCACTTTTGCCTTTTTTGTTGGTGAATGCATTACAAATGCAAAGGAATTTATGGTATCAGTAATTATTTTAGCTGCCTTTTGAGCATGGTTTGTCTCAATATTTATAGAAAATTCTTGCCTTAAATTGTTATCATTATTAAGATGCTTTATTAAAGGATTATTTAAAATAAGCGAATTGGGAATAAAAATTATTTTCCCATTATCTGCTTCAATTGTCGTTTGTCTCATTGTCATATCCTTAACCACACCCTGAACGCCTGTACATTCGATAAAATTCCCCACGTGAAATGGCCTACTAAAGGCAAGTAATATCCCTGAAAGAAAATTCTCTCCGATATCTTTAAGAGCAAACCCGACAATAAAAGTAGTTAGCCCTGCTCCCGCTAAAATTTTATTTGAAATAGTGCCTAAACCCAATATACCCAAAGCAAGTACTGTTCCTAAAACAAATATTATAGACCATGTTATTTTCCCGATAAAATTTGCAATTAATGTATCCTTACTCCGTCTAATTGCATATTTTGAAACAATATTGGAAAAGAAATTAGCAAGGAAAAAAGTAATTATAAAACAAAATATGCCTCCCAAAAGTGCCGGTAAGTAATCTAAAAATGTAGTAAACGAAAGATGAAAATTTGAAAAGAATTTATTCATGATTATTACTTCCAATAAGCTTTTAAAAAACCTTCTTTTCCGAAGACAGGATCATGTTTCGGAACTGGTATTTTACTAAGTTGTTTTGTCGCTTTTTTATATTCTTCCGAAGTACCTGTATTTATATCGTAATCCTTTCCTTCAGGATAAGACCCAACGCATAGAAAATCAGAAGTCTTTGCAGTACACCTATGCCCAACACCCGCAGGTAAAATGATTACATCTCCTTTTTTTAATTTTATTCGTTTGCCATTTGAACCACCTAAAATAATATTGGCTGAACCCATACAAATAGCCATACACTCATGCGTATTACTATGGTAGTGATGGAAATCGTAAATGCCATTGCGCCACGAGTTACTCCAACCATTTCTAATGAATAATTTTTGTGCAATGTTTGCAGCTTTATTTTTTTGCTCGGGTAGTACAATAGCTTTTCTATAAATCAATACCGGAAATTTACTGTTAGGGAAATTCTTATTCTGTTTTAAAACAAAACTTCTGATATGTGGATTTGTATTAGCTCGTTCTTTCATACTAGGTTTATAAAATCTAATTCATTAACCTGCATCCGCATTCCATAAAACAAAGCGTGAGAATTTCTTCTATATCCACCGGATAAATTAATGCGCGTTCAGCCTTTTCGTTTTTATTGATTTCCATAATTTTAGTTTTAATGATTAATCTTTACTAAAATTTACACCTCTTTTTTCTTTACGATGCTTATTTCACCATTTCGTTCCACGTGAGCGGTTTCAACATCCTCTAACGAGCCAAGATTACTGTTGACGCGCATCTCTTCCATTAAATCCTCTTCAGTAACCATAGCTGTTACCATATTTTCTTTTATCATTTTCCCATTTTGATAAATTAGAATGGAGCTACCTTTTACAATCTTGCCAAACAGCTTACTGAATACACCCATACCTGTGCAAATGCGGTATAAAACAACAAGCACAAAGCCTGAAATAACAGTTGCAATAAATGGCGAAGCACCTACAATGGCTCTACTTAAAAGCGCACCTAATAAAATAGTCATTACGTTATCCACCGGCATATGCATACCAAAAGCTCTTTTACCGGAGATACGAATAAATAGAAGCGTAATCAAAAATATAAGCACTGTGCGCATGCTCATTTGAAAGATGCCCAATTCTTTTCCCCGTCCAAATATTTCAGTAAGCGTTTCCACTATTTAGAAAGTTGCTTTTTAATTAATTTATGAGCCTCTTTAACGTCGCCGATTCCTTTAAAGATAAATTTTCTTCCTTCTTCTTTATTGTAGTTTTCAAAAAAGAAAGCGATAGCATGGACTTTCTCTTGATTAAGGTCTTCGATTTTCTTTAAATGATTATATTCTTTCATGTTGGCAGGAACAAATATAAAACGGTCATTTCGTACTTCCTTTTTTCCTTTCTCCTTTTGAATTGCCTTTAGTACCCCTAATAGCCTGCATTCAACAAGACAGCCCGGGTATGTTAATTCATCCATTAGGACTAGGGCATCCAACGGGTCGCCATCTTCCCCTTCTGTATGCGGAATAAAACCCATTTCACAAGGAAACTCCATCCCCGTAGGAATTACCTTATGAAATTTAAACAAGCCTGTTTCCTTATCGTAATCAAATTTATTACGGCTTTTATAGGGCGTTTCAATAATTACATTTACGCACT
>DATFTU010000072.1:0-2715 GCA_035261565.1 Bacteroidia bacterium | reverse complement strand
CGTTTTCAAATGCAAACGGTTTGGCGTGCCGATAAACCGCAAAAAGGCCGTTACAGAGAATTTTATCAGTGCGATGCCGACATTATTGGCAGTAACTCGTTAGTAAATGAAATTGAGTTGGTTAAATTAATAGATGATGTTTACAATGAGTTAAACATACCTGTTACCATTAAACTAAACAACCGAAAAATTTTAGCTGGCATTGCCGAAATTATTGGTGCACAGGATAAAATAATAGAAATAACCATTGCCATTGATAAGATTGATAAAATTGGGTTGGATAACGTAAAGAAAGAATTAAAAGAAAATAATTTATCTGATACGGCTATTAATCAGTTAGAGCCTTTATTAACTTTTACGGGCGATAATAACCAATCTATCGCATTTTTAAAAACGTATTTAAAAGATTCTGCCATTGGTTTAAAGGGTATTGAAGAAATAGAATATATAACTAATTCAATTAATCCATCAGGGCTTTCAGCAAAATCAACATTCGAAATTGATTTAACCCTTGCCCGTGGTTTAAACTATTACACAGGTGCCATTTTTGAGGTTAAAGCTAACGCCGGCACTTTTACACCCAGCATTACAGGCGGTGGCAGGTACGATGATTTAACAGGTATTTTTGGCTTACCTAATATGAGTGGGGTGGGTATTTCTTTTGGCATCGATCGTATTTATGATGTGATGGAGGAGCTTAATTTATTCCCTGCTGAAAAGCTAAATACACAGCATACCCAGCTTTTATTAATGCATATGGGCGAAGCAGAACAACAACATGGCTTGCAAATGCTTTCTGCTTTAAGGCACGCCGGTATTAGGGTTGAATTGTACCCCGATGTAACTAAAAAAATGAACAAACAGTTTGATTACGCTACTAAAAAAGACATTCCGTATTTAATAGTTATTGGTTCTAATGAAATGACTGAGCAGAAATATATGCTTAAAACCAAAGATGAGAAGTTTGAAAAGCTTACCTTGCCCGAAATCATCACAAAAATTAAAAACTAATGCTTATTAAAAAAATATCTCTTTTATTCCTAAGTTTTTTAATTATTGGCAAAATGTATGCTCAAAAAACTACAAAAACCAAATCAACAGCTTATATAAATATAAATATCGATTTGGTTTATAAAGATAAAGATGGAAATGATTTATTAGATTCTAATAACACTGTTCATTTTTCTACAAAAGATATAACTGTATATAACATAGAGAAAGGGGAGAAGGTTAAAGTAAATAAACTTAAAATGGATTACCCTAACAATCATTTTATGTATCGGGATGATGCCACAAGCACAAATCATTTACGTGTGTTTTTAGAAGCCGAAACTGTTTTACTTCAGTTAAATGCCACTACAACCGATAAAATTAAATCTGAAATTAAAAAAACTAAAGGCAATACACACCTTGTAAAAGTGTGGTACAATGGCAAACTTGTATGGGAGTTTGGTAAAGATACATCGCAGGTAATAACTATTATTAAGTAATAATTAGAGGGCTTTTTTGTACATTTGCCTAATAACATTTAATATTATTAGTCATGCCGGTTATGGAAGCTACAAAAACAAAATCAGAACAATTAATTGCCTTAGAAGATAAATACGGAGCGCATAATTACCACCCATTACCTGTTGTTTTAGACAGGGGAGAAGGCGTTTTTGTGTGGGATGTTGAGGGCAAAAGATATTATGATTTTCTTTCGGCTTACTCAGCTGTAAACCAGGGGCATTGCCATCCTAAAATTACTTCGGTTTTTATTGAACAAGCTAAAAAACTGGCACTAACATCTCGCGCGTTTTATAACAGCGCTTTAGGTGAGTACGAAAAATATATTACTACTTATTTTGGTTACGATAAAGTTTTACCAATGAACAGTGGGGCAGAGGCCGTTGAAACTGCTATTAAAGTAGCCCGTAAATGGGGTTATGAAAAGAAAGGCGTAAAAGAAAACCAAGCTAAAATTGTGGTATGCGAAGGCAATTTCCACGGCCGTACGGTAAACATTATTTCTTTCAGCACAGATAACGATTCTAAACAAAATTTTGGTCCGTTTAATACAGGTTATATAACTATTCCGTATAACGATTCAGCTGCTTTAGCCAATGCTTTAAAAGATGAAAACATTGTAGGCTTTTTGGTTGAGCCCATTCAAGGTGAAGCAGGTGTTATGGTGCCAACCGATGGATATTTAAAAACTTGCTATGATTTATGTAAAAAACATAACGTGCTATTTATTGCCGATGAAATTCAAACAGGGTTATCTCGCACAGGCCGTTTATTGGCTTGCGATTGGGAACATGTTCATGCCGATGTTTTAATTTTAGGTAAAGCACTTTCGGGCGGTATGTATCCGGTATCGGCTGTGCTGGCAAACGATGAAGTAATGATGTGTATTAAACCTGGTCAGCATGGTTCAACCTATGGTGGTAACCCAATTGCTGCAAAGGTTGCTATGGCTGCGTTAGATGTGTTGCGCGACGAAAAATTATCAGAACGTGCCGAATATTTAGGCGCTATTTTACGTGATGAATTAAAGAAAATTAAATCTCCTTTGCTTAAAGAAGTGCGTGGTAAAGGCTTACTTAATGCTATTGAGATACACGAACATCCTCATAAAACGGCCTGGGAAATTTGCCTGCGTTTAGCCGATAAAGGTTTACTGGCAAAACCAACGCATGGTAACATTATTCGTTTTGCACCGCCTTTGGTTAT
>DATFTU010000071.1:0-4078 GCA_035261565.1 Bacteroidia bacterium | reverse complement strand
TTTCTTTTGCAAACTCTTTTGCAATGCCTAAGCCAATTCCACTGGTGCTCCCTGTTATTAAAACGGTTTTCATATTTTTAGTCAAAAATTAAGAGTCCCAAAAATAAATAAAAACTTAGTTATCCAGCCTTAATTATTCCTAATAAAACCTGTATTGTATTAAGATTTTTTATTATACTTTTGCAACACTAAACAAAAAATCAGTAAAGAATGAATAGAATAATTACGTTATCATTAGCGGCAGTATTTGCATCTGCATCATTATTGGCACAAACTCAAATTACCAATGGAGGGTTTGAAAACTGGGGTAATGCAAGCCCCGGAAACTCAAATGAACCAACCAACTGGTATTCAAATAAATCAGGCTCTAATACAGCTCAACTGGGGCCTCAAACTTGTTTTAAAAATACTACTACAGTACATACAGGCACTGCTTGTGTTTCGGTTACTACCGAGTCGTTAAACTTAGGCTTTACAACCGAAATTGTTAACGGTAACGTTACTACAGGTGTTGTAAATGCGCCAAGTACCAGTAAAGCTGATGGTTACATAGGTACAGTAAATTACAGCTCTTCGTCAGATGACCGCCGTATGGCTTTTACCGGAAGGCCTGACAGTATTGTAGGCTGGTATCAGTATACATCGGGTGGGGCAGGAGAAATGCCTAAAATGAGAGCTATTCTTCATATCAACGATTATTTTGACCCTGAAACTCCAACTACATACCATGCCGACCCAACCGCAAATAAAATTGCCGATGCTTTGTTTGTAGGCTCAACATCAAATGTAAGCACCTGGACTCGTTTTTCTGTACCATTTGTATATGCAAGTGTAAATAACCCTACATATATTATGATAAATATTACCTCTTCTGATAACCAACTTACAACTGTTTCAGGCAGTACATTTTTAGTGGATGATATTGCGGTTGTATATAACTCTTCATCAGGTATTAATGAGGTAAATAAAGATGAAAACGTGCGTACATTTTTTTACGATAAAACATTTTATGTTGATTTTATGAATAGGCATGAAGGGCAAACTACTCTTAATGTGTATGATATTACCGGGAAAATTATACTAACTCAAAAATTAGACAATAACCGTATTAACTCGGCAAACCTTACAAACTTTAATGCCGGTTTATACGTTTACAGCCTTGTTGGCAACGGGTTCCAAAAATCGGGTAAAATAGTTGTAGAATAATATTTTAAAAATAAATATCCCTCTTGTAGCCTATACAAGGGGGATTTTTGTTGTATGAACTTTAAACAATTTTTTTTTAATATAGTATTCACCTTTTTTACCATGCTTGGTTTTGCCCAACAAACCGGTATAGTAAAGGGCGTAGTAAAAGACGGTAGCACTAAAGAAACCTTACCGGGTGCCACCGTACAGCTTTGTACTAATTTAGCTAAGGGTACAGCCACCGATATTGATGGAATTTATTCCTTAGTGCTTGATACCGGGTATCAAAAACTGGTATGCACCTTTGTAGGCTTACAAAGCGATACGTTTATTGTTTATATAACTAACAACAGCATTACCGAAAAAAATATTTCGTTAAACCCCGAAGGAAAAATACTGAGCACCATTGTAGTATCTTCAGGTAAGTTCGATCAGAAAATAGAAGAACTAACCGTTTCAATGGAGGTTCTTAAACCTAAATTAATTACCAATAAAAATACCACCAGTATCGAAACTGCTTTAGAACAGGTACCCGGAGTAAGTATTATTGATAACGACCCGCAAATACGTGGCGGAAGCGGTTTTACATTTGGTGTAGGAAGCCGGGTTGCGGTTATGATTGACGGTATACCCATGTTAAGTGGAGATGCCGGCCGCCCTGAGTGGAATTACATGCCAGTAGAAAACCTTGAGCAGGTTGAGGTTATTAAGGGTGCTTCATCTGTATTATATGGTTCATCTGCATTAAATGGGGTAATTAACCTGCGTACTTCTTATCCTCGTACAACACCAAAAACAGTTATTAATTATTCGGCAGGAGATTATAGCCTGCCTCAGTCTCCGGCAGATAACTGGTATGGCAAATCGTTACCGGCTTTTAGCAATTTAAACTTTTACCACTCACGCATTATAAACAATAATTTAGATTTAGTTGTGGGTGGCAACTTTAATATCGACCAGGGTTATATTGGTCCGCCGCCTCCTGCAAAATATATACCTATGGATATTAAAGTAGGTGTTTTAAAAATGGATAGCAATGCTACTATACCCACTTATACCAATCAGGATATGCTAAAGGAGAGAGGCCGGATTAATTTTAATTTGCGTTACAGAAGTAAAAAAATACAGGGTTTAAATTTTGGTGTAAACGGAAACGGAATGCTAAATAAAACCAATATGGTGTTAGCATGGTTAAACGATTCGTCTGGTTTATACAAAGGATATCCTGGTGCGGTATTTATGCAAAATCAAACCATTTTTAATATCGACCCTTTTTTAAGATATACAACCAGTAATGGCATTAGCCATAGCCTTAACACAAGGGTTTTTCATACGGATAATGTTATTAGTAATAACCAATCAAATAACGGAACTTCTTATTACGCCGAATATCAGTTTCAACGCAAGTTTAAAACAATAGGCCTAACATTTACAGGAGGCCTGGTAAATAATCTATCTTATTCATATTCTAAATTATATGCAAGCGAAGGCACTCCTAATAATCATCTTCATAATATAGCGGGATATGCTCAGTTCGATAAAAAGTTTTGGGATGTTTTAACCCTATCAGGCGGTTTTAGGTACGAGTATTTTAAAATGAACAAACAGCAGGATGTTGTAGCCCCTATTTTTAGAGGCGGTGCAAATTTGCAGGTGTTAAAAGCAACTTATGTACGAGTAGCATATGGACAAGGGTTTAGGTATCCAACTATAACTGAAAGATATATTGAAACCAAAGCAGGTATGTTTGGCGTATTTCCTAACCCCGATTTAAAACCTGAGCAAAGCCAGAGTTTTGAAGCAGGTGTAAAGCAAGGGTTTAAAATAGGCAACTTTAGTGGCTTTATTGATGCTGTAGGTTTTTACCAAACCTATCAAAATACTATAGAATTTTTATTTGGTGTATGGGACCCTAATGTTTCTTTAGTAGGGTTTAAGTTTGTTAACACAGGCAACTCAAGAGTTAGAGGGCTCGATTTTTCTTTAGGAGCTTCTACACCCGAAACCAATAAAAAATTTGGAGCTACGGCTTTAATAGGTTATACGTATGTTGACCCTGTTACCTTAACACCTAATTATGTATATGCTCACGATTCTTCAAAAGTGCTAAACCCTGCTAATAACAATGCTCTTTCATACAAACGTACAAGTATGGATACCACAAACCACACATTAAAATACCGTTACAAGCATATGGTAAAAGCAGATATAGAATTTAAAATATATAAATTCGGCTTAGGCTTTAGCTACCGTTATTATAGCAAAATGCAAAATATTGATAGTGCATTTGCTTCGCTGGAAAAAGCCACTCAGGTTTTAAGCCAATACATATACCAAATAAAAGGAATTAGTTTTTGGCAGGCCCATAGTGGCTATAGTATATTTGATGCAAGGCTTAACTACCGCATAACACCAAGGCAGCGTATATCTTTAATTTGTAACAACTTATTTAATGTGGCTTATATGTTGCGCCCCATGAAAATTGAGCCGCCACGCACCACCTCACTGCAATATATTTACGAGTTTTAATTAAACTTAAATCCTAAGCCCAATTGTATAAAAGAGCTTTTAATGTAAAGCGATGCAGGTGTAAAATTTTCGTGAATTAAAAAACTGGCCAACCCTTGCATATAACTTAGTTGTATAAACCAGGCACGGTGTGATCGTAAAAAGTTATGCTGAATACCCACATTTACTTTTAAACCTGCTGAAAAATTGTTGTTTAGCACTTTTCCGTCAAAATTAGGATTTGTAGTTCCGTTAAAAAGTACATCATTATTCAGGTTAGAGGTTACTTTCATATGTGTATTTAGCAAACAGCGCAATACGTATCCGCCTTCTATATAAGCAGTGTATGGCTTAGTTAATTCGGTTCCGCTCGTTAATCTCA
>DATFTU010000070.1:0-3138 GCA_035261565.1 Bacteroidia bacterium | reverse complement strand
AAACTTCATCCCAGCTAAAGGTGGTATCGTTTATCATGCCGGCACGGGCCACGGGGGTATTAAAAATACTGTAATCAACACCGGGTTTGCTTTTCATCATATCGGCATCGCCTTCTACATAAATTTCGGTTTTGCCGGTTTTAATTGTGTTTGCGGTGTTTACTTCTATTTTTTTGGTTACATAATTTTTGGCGCTAATGCTTAGGGTGTAAACATCTTCCTTATCGGTTGGTAATGAAAGAAAACTAAAGCCTGCACTATCCTGGGCAAAGGTGGTATCGAGCACGCTTGAGGTAATACGCACATTAAACTCGGGCAGTGGCTTTTGGGTTGCCTCATCGTTTACAATTAGTGCCACATACACGGCCGGAATTAAAAAGCCCAGGTTATCGAAAAAATATTGTGCCTTGTTTGAGTATATGGCTTGCTTGTTGCCGCTTACGGCAAAGCAGTATAATATATTTTGCCGCAGGCAAATAATGTAACGGGCATTAAGGCCTGTGCCAATGTTATACTCAACCATTTTACCGGGTATGCCTTTAAACAGCATATCTTGCTGAGAGATTTGTTTCCAGTTGTCGGCTTTATTAAAACCGCCAATGGTATTTGCGTATATTAAATTGGGGTTGTTAAGCAATGTGCTATCGGTAACTTTTGCGGCCACCATAATATAGCTCATATTTAGCAGGGAGTCATCTAAATAATAGGTGGTTGCCATAGACTCATCGGTGGTATCGCGCTCGTACGTTGGGTCATCAGGTAATTTCATAGAGAAGAGCATATCTTCATCTTCGTAATATCCCCACTGGCGGTTATCGTTAAATTGCAGCTGGTGTGGCGTGTATTGGCTAAACACGGGTGTAACTGTATAGCCCTTTTTTTGCAACTGCGCAATTAAGCCGGTTGGCCCCACCAAATGCAGGGTGCCTACGGCGCAAAACACAGATTGCTTTTTTATAAGCGGCAATAGTTTTTCGGCAAACTTTTTGTTGCGGTCTGTAATTAAATTTTTAACCATTGATTGATAGGGCGCCTGGTATACTTTGCCATAGTTTTCGATACCGGCTAAATCCTGGTTTTGGTACAGGGTTATTAAACTATCTAAACGGGTTGCCTGGTATGTTTTAAACCCTTCAACCAGCATTTTACATTGCTCGGCCATAGATATTTTATCAATAGCCTGCATGGCTTCTTGCCCGGTTTCAATACCCAGCAGGGTTTTGCCGCTAAGGCGTGCCTGGTTTTTAAAATACCCATCAACATTAAATTCGGTTTCGTGCCGCCCGTTAATTTCTTCAGCCATCATAACGGTAACAATGGGTTTCATCATATTAAACATCATGCCGGGTTTACCAATAACCTCGGGTATTTTTACGCTTAAAAAATCGTAATCATCTTTACTGATATAATCTTTTACGGTTTTATCTTTCAGTAAAAGAGACTTAAGCATTTCGTTTTTATCCATCGAGTCGGCATCAATGTTTTCAACCAATACGGTGCTGCAACGGTTAAAGGCAGGCATAACCGAATCGGCAAACTGATGAGCCCGCGCATCGTGAGAATGATATGTGCCATATAAATATGAGGGTGCCGCAAGGCCCTTGCCCTCTATACGCCACAGCAGGGTATTACTTTGGCTATATGCTGCAACACAAAAAACAAATAACAGGAGGCTTAAAAAAAATTTTCTCATAACAGAGGCTGAATAATTTATGCAAGCTACTATAAAAGTTTAAAATAAGGCTTATTTACCGATTTTAGTTAGGATGAAAAAACTATTTTTTTTACTATTGTTACAAAGAAAATTAAACCTGTTTTAGTGAAATTTATATACGCCATACTTTTGTTAACGCTGTTATCGTTTACGCAAAGCGATAAAGCAAACCTTATACCCTGGAGCAAAGATTACAAGCTACAATGGGCCGATTTTACGGGCAAGCCCGCAGGCTCGCTTAAAGCGCTAACCAGCAGCAGCATAAATTTTGAAACCAAAAAGGCAGATGCCGGCGGCATTACCCTGCTTATTAATACATACTTTATTAAAGATAAAAGCTGGCGGCAAAAAGACTTTACCGATGATTTTGTACTACAGCACGAGCAAACCCATTTTGATATAACTGAAGTATATGCACGCAAGCTGCGCAAAAAACTAAGCGAGGCAAAATATACCGACATTAAAAAAGCCATGCCCGAGATACAAAAAACGTATAACGAAATATTTAGCGAATCGAGAGCGTACCAAAAAAAGTATGATGAAGAAACCAACCACTCGATAAATAAAGACGTGCAAATAAAATGGAACAAAAAAGTTGCCGATGAGTTGCAAAGCCTGAATGCTTATACCAACCCCGAGGTTAACATGGTTATAAAAAAATAATACCCTTTTACCACTACATGAATACCAAAATACGAAAGCACAATAAAATTTTTATTTTTATTTACCTGCTGTTTGCCGGCGGTTTTTTTTGCTGGCTTTATTTTAAACGGGCTTTTAATACCTGCAACTTTAATAACAACTTTAATAACGGAAACAGCAATTGCACCGTTTATAAAGATATGGGCGATTTTTGTTTTTTGTTTTGGGTGGTTACACTAATTGTACTGGTGGTTTTTACCATTAATAATGTGCAAACCAAAGGTGCAAAGGCCTTAAAAACACCTGCCCTGGTTATAGTTGCCACAGTAGCCTTATATTTTATGGCCGAACTGGTTTTGGCAATGGTTTTAAAGAATTGATGCAGATAAATAGTGAGATTTATTTTTTTAATTACTTTAGTTGCTATGAAAAAAGCACTTGCACTATTATTATTGCTAATTGGCACAAAGGGTTTTACGCAAACAAAAACCGTTTATTATGATAAAAATAATAACGAAGTGCCATCGTTAGAATTAGCCAACACGTATAAAGTAATTGCCTTAAGCAACGGAGATACCAGTATAGAAGTGGATAAAACGTATTTAAAATCGGGGCAGATAATTAGCCAGGATTTTTATACCGGCAGCAAAAAAGATAAGTTAACAGGCACATCGTATAGCTGGTATAATAATGGCAACATACAAAGAGAGGTTGACTATAGCAATGGCGAGCTTAACGGCACCTGCAAAACATATTGGCCCAACGGAGAGGTAAAACGCGAA
>DATFTU010000069.1:0-2418 GCA_035261565.1 Bacteroidia bacterium | reverse complement strand
ATAGCGTTTATATAATTTTTTAACCATTGTGGTGATGGTGCCACCGTAATACCACTAATGGCAATACCACTGTAGCGTTTACAGGCAGCAGGCTCTTCAACTTTTACATCAATATTTAAAATACCCGATGGCTCGGGTAATTCTTTAATGCCGTTAAGCTGCGTTTGGTTTGTATTTACGCTGTTTTTGCAGTTTAAAACAGCCACCAAATCGCGCGCAACACCTAAGTGAGAAGCCGCATCGCCACGGTTGGGGGTTAAGCCAATTTCAAAAATAGTATCGGTATATAAATTCAAATATTCTGCTGCAGATGTACCAACAATAGCGCTTTCAGGTAAAATCATAATCCCGTCATGACTTTGCCCAAGCCCTAATTCATCTTCAGCACAAATCATCCCTTCACTGGCCTCGCCGCGTATTTTAGATTTTTTTATTTCAATAGTTTCTCCGCTAAATGTATGCAATACACTACCAACTGTAGATACTAACACTTTTTGATTAGCCGCCACATTAGGTGCTCCGCAAACAATGCTAAGCACCGTACCGTTGCCCACATCAACTTTAGTTAAGCTAAGTTTATCGGCATTTGGGTGTTTTTCTTTTTCTAATACATGCCCTACAACTACACCTTTAAGCATGCCCTTCACGCTTTCAAAACTCTCCATGCTTTCTACTTCCAGTCCGCAATCGGTAAGTGCTACCGAAACCTGCTCAGGAGTTATATCTTTATTATTAATAAGGGTTTTAAGCCAGTTGTACGAAATTTTCATTTTAACGAATTAAATAAGCGGGCAAATTTAGCAATTTACTGATGAGTTATCTAATTTCAGAAACGGCAATAATCTGTATTTTTCGCTCAGATGCTGCGCTTGGGTTGTATACGCTGTTGCGTGTATCGTAATAATCATCGCTCACTTTACTTATTGGCAATTCGCCCACATCTTCTTCAAAATAAATAAGCTTGCTGCTTTGCACATAAGGTACAAACATGCCTTTTTTATATTGGTTAAAATAGTTTTGTAAACTACTGATTCGTCGTTTGGCTAAATTAACATTATAATCGGTCGATGCTAAGGGAGAGCAAAACCCTTTCATGGTAATTTTTACAGTTTCGCCGCGTTGCAAAACATCTTCCAATAAAAGGGCAAATTTTTCTAAATCGTTTAAGCCTGCTTGCACGCTGTCTTCAAAAAAGTTCTCAACACGGTTTTCGGCAATTTGTTTGTCAGCATCTTTTAAATTTTTGGCAAACTCACTCAAATACAAAGGGCGCATGGCTAAATAAGCTTCACAAGTAGCTTTATAATTTTTCTTTGTAGTAATGGCTTTTGTTTTGGCATCAGGTTCATCGTTATGAAAATACAAAGTAAGCGGCACCAATAATTTCATCTGGTTGATAACCTGCAAAGCTGTATCAACAGGTTTTACAGGCTCATCAGGTATAAGTGGGGGAATAGAAAATGCGTAAATATCATTGCAACAACTTTCCTTTTCTTCAAAATAAGAACCCATACGATTAGATGAAAGATATACTTTGTTTTTTTTGCTGTTAACGCTGTAATAAATATCATTTAACGGACTGTTTAATGGATACCCAGCATTTTCCGGGGCTTTAAAAGCATCGTTTTTATATTCGCTTTTAAAAACATCAAAGCCACCTAAACCTTTATGGTGGTTCGAGCTGAAATATAAAGTTTGCGTTACGGTTTCAAAGTAAGGCGTAATTTCATCTTCGTAGCTATTAATTAATTTACCTGCATTTATGGGGTTAGTAAAACTTTCATCGGCTGATTTTTTGCAGTACCAAATATCCATGCCACCTTGTCCGCCTGCTCTGTCGGATGAAAAAAACAAATACGTTTCATCATTTATTTTACTTAAACATGGCTGTGTTGTGGTTGAGCCTTCTGTGTTTACAGGCGATGAAAGTAGAGTAGGGGTAGTCCATTTACCGCTAATATATTTTGCACCATATAGTTTACAAATAAAGGTTGAGGCATCTTTTTGCTTGCATTCCGAAAAAATAATTTCAGTAAAATCAGTATTAAAGCAAGTGTTGGCTGTATGTACACCCCGTTTATTAATAATAGAATCCATTTCGATAGCACGTTGCCATTTTTGATTTTCTTTTTTAGAGATAAAAATTTTATTAAAAGCCAAATCGGCTTTTTTGTCTTTATCCTTTTTATCGCGCAGCGATGAAAAATAGAGCAAGCTATCCGCCTCTGTAGGCGCATATTCCGATACTTTAGAGTTTACATTGGTATCTAAATGCTCCACCGTTATAGGCATAGGGCTTTTCATCAGCAGTTGGGCTAAATCGCATGATTCGCTTTCAAGCTTCGATTTTTCTGCCATTTTCTTTAAATGCTCATCCCTGCTTTTTTTGTTGGCATTTGTAAACTTTATAAAGTATTT
>DATFTU010000068.1:0-5131 GCA_035261565.1 Bacteroidia bacterium | reverse complement strand
AAATACTTTCGGATAAACGGAAAAAAGCGATACCGGGCATTGAAACATCGGTGCGCAATATGCTGGCCGATTTAAGCATGCCGAACGCGCAACTGGTAATTAAATGCACAGCCACTGAAATACTTACCAATTATGGCTGCGATGAATTGCAATTTATGTTTTCGGCCAACAAAGGCTTGCCTTTAAGCGAATTGCATAAGGTGGCATCGGGCGGTGAATTATCACGCTTAATGCTTTGCCTGAAAGCACACCTGGCAGAAAAAACCGCATTGCCAACCATTATTTTTGATGAGATTGATACAGGTGTATCAGGCGATGTGGCACATAAAATTGGCACCATACTTTTACACATGGGCAAAAACATGCAGGTGGTTGCCATAACGCATTTACCACAACTGGCATCAAAAGGCAAGCAGCATTTATATGTGTATAAGCAGGATGTGAAAGAGCAAACGCAATCGGAAATTAAAACATTAAATGCCGAAGAACGCGTGGTTGAAATTGCCAAGATGTTGAGTACAGGCAAGCCAACCGAATCAGCTTTGCTGAATGCCAAGGAGCTTTTAAGCTTGAAGAATTAATTACAAACCCAATTTATTTTTAATGCTTGTAAATTCAGCTTTATTTTTAAAGTGAGTGATAAAGTACTGTAATTTTTCGAGCATTAGTTTTGGATCTTTAGCAATATAGGAGGGAAGCGAGAAGCCTGATGTATTGGCAAACTCCCAGGGGTGGAAATATAAATTTACATAACCATAACTATCTAAACATTTTTGTACCTGTTTGCAAAACCAGCGAATGGAGCAATTTTTAAACGTAAGCCAGAATAAAGGAATGCGCATATTAGGGGTTACCGTGGCAGGAAAAATAGTTAAACCATCTTTTTTAAAGATGGTTTTTGAGGCACGCAAATGATTATAACGGCCCGGAATAAAAGTTGGGTTAAGCGAGGAATCGTATAAATAACCGGCTTCTTTTAAATCGTTATAACTAACGGACGCCATGCGTGGCATGCGAAATCCGACTACTTTGGTTTGGCAAATTTGTTGAAGAACCTCTTTAGATTTTTTTAAATCTTCAGTATTAAATGAAGAGTGAAAAAAACTGTGTGAAGCAATTTCATGCAATGCAGTAAGCTGTTTTATTTGCCCGGGTTTTTGCTGTGCGTAATTTGCTGTGGTAAAAAATGTGCAGGGTATATTTTCTTTTTCGAGCAGAGGGAGCAAAACATCCATGCCTTTTGATGTGATGGCAATTTGCTCTTCATGGCTTATAGTATGATTATGCTCAAGCGGTAAATCGAACTCCTCTAAATCGAATGTAAGGCAAATAACGGGGCGCTGTTTCATATTACGATTTAAGTTTTCCGAATGATGAACGAATTAAAATGGAGGCAAAATTTATGGTTTCGCGTAAAATAGTTTTTGTGCTCATGCGGGTAAATTTTACGCCGGGGCGCAGCTCCACATCAATAGTTGAAACTTTGACGTTTTTGTTTTGATAGGCCATGCAAACAAATTCGGTATCGAACAAAAACTGGTTGATGGTGGTTTTTAGCATGAGGGCTTTGCCTTTTTCTGAAAAACCTTTTAAGCCCGATTGGGTATCGGTATGCGGAATTTTAAGAAACACTTTATTTAAAAAATTGCAAGCCTTAGAAACCAGTTTGCGTTTTAATGCCAGGTGCGTGTAATAAGCTTCGTTGCGGATGCCAACTACTATATCGCTGTTTTCTTTTAATTTGTTGTAAGCGTTGCGCAGGCAACTCATTTCGTAAGGAAAATCGTAATCGGTATATAATACAAAGGGTGCAGTAGTTTCGGCTACACCGGCGCGCACAGCAAAACCTTTGCCTTTATTTTCGGTATATGAAACAATTATACTGTCTTTAATTTTTTCTTTTAGTGTTTGTATAGTTGCATCCTCAAAATTTTTGGCGGAGCCATCGTTTACAAAAACAATACGAAAGTTAATATCTGAAAAAATAGTTTGCAGTTCCCGGTAACGGATAATATACTTATCTGCCCAGTTATCGCGCGGGTTAAAAACAGGCTGTACTATTTCCAAATCAAACAACGGCACTGTTGGGTAAAGGTTTGTAGGTTAACAGTTCGTAAAATATTTTGAACCATATTAATAAACAAGGAATTACGCGAATTTTTAAAGGTGCTAAATAATCTCTTTTAAAATTGTGCGGAAAAATATCAGTAGGCAATAAAATGCAGGCCACAATTAATACAACCAGTAATATATTGTTTAAAGCATTTTTAGGTGATATGGCGTACCAAATGGCCGCGCCTGTAATGGCAATAATGTAAGTGGGCGATTCGGCGGCGTGATTAAAAATTACCACAAACATCATAATGAACGAAAGGTATAACAATATGAAATTAGTATTAACCTGTTTTTTAAAAATTTTAATTAACGGTACAAACACTAAAAGTAAACCAATTAATTGAATGTAAAAATGATTAACGGGTTTTGAAAACCAGGTGTAGTTTATACCAATGAGCGAAGGGGAATTGGATATGAATTTATCAGTAGCATCATCAGATATGCTTGTAAGCCAATTAGTGATGCAGGAAAAAAAATAATCTTTTGGTACTACTACTAAAGGCAACAGAAAAAACAAAGCCATAAGCAAGGTGCACCAAAGCAAAAATTTTAATTTGTTAGGGTAAAATAAAAAAAGCAAAGCAGCAGCAGCGGGGTATATTTTTATGCTTAAACAAAAAGCCACGCAAAGGGCAGCCCATATATATTTTTGGTTGTGCAAAAAACTAAAAATAAAAAGCATAAAGGCTGTATTAAGCGCGTTGGTTTGCAGGTTTTGAAGGGAGTTTACCAAATCGAACAAGGCAATGAAAAAAATGATGGCTTTTTGTGTGTTGCTTAAAGGCAGGTTTTGCAGGGCTACATAAAACAATAAAGCACCTAACAGCAACCACAGTACAATAGATATTTTAATAGGCATGGCGGCAAAGGGTATAAAAAATAAAGCGAATTGCGGGGCGTAAAAAAACTTATCGTAAATGATTTTGTATTGTATATAATCATACAAGTTTTGATGGGCTAAAAAACGCTGCGAGGCTGTTTTAAAAATAACGAAGTTGGCTATTTCATCATTCCACAGGGCTTGTATGCCAAGCAAGATACAGAGTACTACAAGCAGCGAAAAACGAACATACTTTGAAGTAATGAAATTAAGTATGTTAGCAGGGATAGTCATGTATAGTGCGCAACCAAAAATACTATAATAAACGGATTTCCGTTTACTTGGCCAGTGTTTTTAAAGCTTCTTCAAAAACTTTGTCTTGTTTTAAAAGTACAGGGTAATAAGCTTCGTTATCATATAAGTTACGACCCATTAAGGCTTTAATTTCTGATAATAAATAATTACCCGATTTTTTTAGTTGCGCCTCGTTTTTAGGAATACCGTTTTTTGCCGCAAACTCAACAAACCCATTTAATAAAGATTGAGGAGGGGTGTAATTTTTTACATAATCGGCATTTGTTTTGTAGGATGCAAAATCAGCACGGTGCTTATCGGCATAACTAAAAGCAAAATCATTTACCAAACCTTTATAAAAAACTTTGTTTAAATAGCTTGAACGGTACGATGTATCAACCGGAATAAATACATCGGGCATAATGCCACCGCCGCCATATACAATGCGGCCCGATACGGTTTTATATTTTAAACTATCGGCAAAGTGTATGCTGTCTTTATGCATCATTTCTCCGTTTTCGTAACGGTCGTACTCTTCGCTGTAATACGCATCTAAACCTTTGTTGTATGGTTTTTGTATGCACCTGCCGCTTGGGGTATAATAACGCGCTACGGTTAAACGAATGGCAGAACCATCAGGGATTTCAATTTGCTCCTGCACCAAACCTTTACCAAACGAACGGCGGCCAATGATGGTTGCTCTATCATTATCCTGCATGGCGCCCGAAACAATTTCGCTGGCAGAAGCCGATCCTTCATCAATTAATATAACCAGGCTGCCGTTTTCAAAACTTCCTTTTTCGGTAGCAAAGTATTTTTTCTCGGGGCTGTTTTTACCTTTAGTATATACAATCAGCATGCCTTTGCTTAAAAACTCGTCGGCAATATCAACCGCCGCGTTTAAATAACCGCCACCGTTGCCACGCAAATCAACAATCAGTTTTTTCATGCCTTGTTTGGCAAGTTTATTAAAGCCTTTTCTAAACTCATCATAGGTTGATGCCGCAAAACGGCTTACTTTAATATAGCCCACGCCAGGCTCAGCCATAAACGATACATCAACACTGTAAATAGGAATTTCGCCACGGGTAACCGTAAAATCAATTAGTGGTTTTTGCCCTTCGCGTTTAATGCTGAGGTTTACTTTGGTATCTTTTTCGCCACGCAACAATTCAAATACTTTTTTATTGGTAATTTTTATGCCGGCTACCGGCTTGTTATTAACCTTTACAATACGGTCTCCGGCCTTAATGCCCAGCCTTTCAGACGGGCCGCCCTCAATGGGGTGCACCACGCAAATAGTATCGTTTACAATGTTAAATTCAATACCAATACCATGAAAATTGCCTTGCAGGGGCTCGTTTACCTGTTCCAGTTCGGTGGCGGGAATGTAGTCAGAATGGGGGTCTAACTGCTTTAACATGGCGATTAGCGTATTTTCTTCGAGTTTTTTGCGGTTAATGGTATCTACATAGTTTTCCTGAATAAAATCGAGCACGTTATCAATTTTGCCGCCTTGTTTATGCGGCGATACAATATTAGCGGTACTTTGGCGTTGAAAACCCAATAAAGAACCTAATATAACCCCTGCAATAAGTAAACAGGCATAAATAAGCGGGGTTAGCCATTTGCGGGGTGAAGAATTGTTAATTGGGTTATCCATAATGTTGCAGGCAAAAGTAATTGTTTAATTTTGTATGATGATGCGTAAATTGAAATATGGCGCTTTTTTTATGTTAACGGCAACCAGTGTTTTATTTTTATCGTGTGCTAAAACGCAATCGCCGCAAAACAATGCCACTATAAACCAGGCAAATAATACACCGGTAAATGTTCAGATTTATATTTCATCGTACCCGAGTTTGGCCGGCCCCGGCGGAGTTCAGCTAATTGCCAATGTAG
>DATFTU010000067.1:0-4860 GCA_035261565.1 Bacteroidia bacterium | reverse complement strand
TTTTTTTAGTTTATCTCTGAACGGAATTTTTTCTAAATAACTTTGTGTAGTTTTTATTTCCTCATCAACCCAGGCAACTGTTTCGGCTGATGTATCGTTTTCTAACCAACGGTAATCATCTTTTACCAACACGCCATTAATAGTATCGGTATGAGGTACTGTTTTAGTTTGTGGATAGTTTATAGGCTCAGATTTCATTTCTGTTTTCTCTTTATTTTGATTATTGCAGGCTATTAAAAGAGCCAGCGGAGATAATAAAATTAATTTTTTAATACGCATGGGTTAAATTTTGGTTTTCAAATATAGACTAAAATGTAAATAATAGAAGCGCTTACTTTTTAACGCACGTAATATCTATATAAACGGTTAAATTATCTGATAGAATGAAACTTGATGAACCAATAGTGTAATCTAACCTATTAATAGTAAATGAGCCTGTAAATTTTTCTTTTTCACCCTGCTCGGTAACCATAAATAAAACAGGCACTATTTTGCTTATGCCTTTTATTGTTAATGTAAACAACCCTTTAAATTTTCCGTCAGTTTCTTTTGTAATAGTAGAAGTTGACATGCTTATTTTAGGAAATTTATCTACTGAGAAATATTCTTCTTTTTTTAAATGCCCATCTCGGGTTGAATTATTTGTGTTTATAGTATTTGCATCGATACTTGCTTCTATTTTATTGCCTGAAGTTTTTGCCGGATCAAACTGAATAGTACCCATTACATTACCAAATTTACCATTAACGGTAAAGCCTGCGTTTTTAATTTTAAAAGTTACATCGGATGAAACTATACTCCATTGTTGGTTTTGGCCGAATCCAATTATTGTAAAAAACAGATATAAGGTTATGAAAAATATTTTTTTCATGCCATGAAATTAGAATGGTTGCCCATGTGTTAAAGAAATTATTTTTTTGGTTAACGAAGGTAATTTATCTAAAACTTTTAAAGTGTAATGCGTAGTATGTTTTTTACCAAATAAATGTTGCAGGTAATAGCCAGATTTAATACGCGTATTAAAGTTTTTATTCCATGCTTTATTGTATTCTTCTATTAATTCATTCCTTTGAATGAAGTTATTAAAGTAGTTGATAAGCAATTGTGCCAGCATTTTAGAGGCTCGCATAGCCATGCTCATGCCATTGCCACAAAGCGGAGTTATTGAACCTGCCGCATCTCCGGCTAAAAAGAAGTCATTTTTATACGTATCTTTTTTTTGAAATGAAATGTTGCTGATTACTAAAGGCGTATCAATTATAAATTCAGATTCAGTAAAATATTTTTTTAAAAATGGATTTTTATAAAGGACATTTTCTTCCAATTTTTTTATATCGTTATCATTTGCTTGTAAATTTTTTGAGGTTGATAAATAACATAAACAATAAGCATCCTTATCAACTTTAGAAACGCCGCAATAACCATTTTTAAAATTGTGCAACTCTATACGATTTAGGTTCAGGTTTGTTTTTATATGGTATTTTACCCCAATGTAATTTAGTTTGTTTGGTTTTATATCGGCATCTTCTTTTACAAATGCCGGGGTGTACTTACCATAAGTGCCACAAACTAAGTTTGAATTATATAAACCTAACGAACTATTAATTTGATAATTGTTTTCAGTTATTGCTTGAACATCAAATACTTTGCAATTATCAAGTATAGTAACATTTTTTTTTCGGGCTAATTCAACCAAATAGTTGTCTAAACTATACCTGCTAATACCAAAACCGCCTAATTGAAGCGGAGAATTCAACATAAAACCATCTTCTGATGAAATGCCCAGTTCATTAATATGTGGAAGATTTAGTTCATTTAAAGGCAAACCAAGTTCAGTTAAAAAATTCCAACTTTCCATGGATATATACTCGCCACAAACTTTATGGAAGGGATATTTGTTTTTTTCAAATAACACTACCGATATGCCCTTATCAGCTAATTGAATAGCCAGGCATAAACCGGCCAACCCGCCTCCAATAATAGCGCATTGATATGTTTTAGCATTGGTTTCCATACACAATAACTTCGTGCCTAAAAGCCCATTTATTTGTAACTGAATATTTTTTTGCGCCTGCTTTTGTAAGTATATCTAACCATTCTTTCTTTTTAAACCCACGGGCTACAGATAAAGGAGCGTCATTTTTTACCAAATACGATTTAGAAAATAATTTGGTTAAGATTTTAATTGCATAATAGGCAATTACATTTCGCTCTAAATCGTTTACAATTAATATACTTTTGTTTTTTTGAGTAAATTTCACCAACTTTATTAACTCAAGTTCAGTTAAATGATGACAAAACAGACAAGCATGGATTATATCTACTTGTTTAACATGATTAAACACATTTCTGTAATCATCGCAAATAAAAGTTGTATTAGGGTTTGTAACATTTTTATTAGCATACTCAATACAAACGGATTTTATATCAATGCCAATTAAATTAATGGCTTGCTTGTTTTGCTTGGCCCATTTATGAATATGTTTTAATGTATCGCCGCCGCCGCAACCTATATCAACTAATGAGTATACAGTTTTAGGTTGAAGCACTTTTTTAATGGCCGAGAAAGTAATGTTATAACCACCCAGTAAAGTGTTTATAGTATCAAGCTCTTTTAAATTTTGAAATAAATCCTCTTTAGGAATATTGTCCTCGTCCAGTAACTCTTTTTTTGCGCTTCTATGCTTAAGCATAACTTGCCTGCATGGTTTCTATACTAAGTCCCGGGCCAAAAGCCGCTGAAAAAATAGTTTCTCCTTTTTTAGAAAGTTTATTTTTCTCTATTACTTGTTTTAAAACAAATAACACAGTAGGAGAAGACATATTGCCGTAGTTTTTTAATACATCATAGGATTCAGAGGCTTTTTCAGGGGCAATTTTCAATATATCAAAAAAATCGGCCACAATTTTTTTTCCTCCCGGGTGTATAGCCCAATAGTTGATTGTATTTGAATTGATGTTTAAAGAATCGAGCATGGCTTGTATGTTTTCTTTTATTAAAGTAGAAACGTAAGATGACAGATTCATTATAAAGCCGGTTTCTGATAACTGCCAGGCCATATCATTATACCCTTTATGAAGTATAAGAGAATTAAAGGAGTCTATTTTTATTGTTGCATTTTTTTTTATTTCGTTTGGTTTAGCGCTTACCAAAACAGCGGCACAACCATCGCCAAACAACATGTTTGAAAGCAAGTAATCGTCGTTATACTTTTTTTGGAAATGAAGTGTACATAACTCTGTACACACAATTAAAACTTTAGCGTCGGGGTTGCCTTTGCAAATAATATCAGCATTTTTTAGGGCGAGTATGGCTGCATTACAACCCATAAAATTAATACTGCCTCTGTTTATACTGGGGGGTAAATTTAGGTTTCTAATTAATTCTATATCCAAACCCGGGGCAAATAAACCGGTACAAGTAACCGTAATTAAATGGGTGATAGAGTTTTTAAGTTTTTCGAAATCGGTAATTTTTTTTATGGTATCAATTGATAGTTGTAAGGCTTCTTTTTGATAGACTTCCATTCTTTTAGATAAAGAAGGCTCAGGTAATAATGTTTTGTCTTTAGCATAAAACTCAAATTCGACAGATGGCAAGCTGTAATCTTTTAATACAGAATACCGTGTATTTATTCCTGTTTTTTTAGAAATAACATTTATTTTGCGCTTAATAGTTTGGTTATCGGTAGCATTAGCAAAAAAAGATGTAAAATCCTCCTGCTTATGTAGGTGCTTGGGAACCGCAGTTTCTATGGCTATTATATAACTCACTATTTATTTATAAAATATAAGGTAATAAAACATGTATTCATACAAATAGCTGCAATACTATTCATACACATGGTGTTTTTAAAATTGGCATTGTTATTATTTTTATAAACTAAGTAAAACCAATATGCAAAGTAAGCAACTATTGGGATGAAAAATAACTGAATTATATAAAAATTCATAAGCCTATTCACTAAAGAGAAATATAAAAAATAGCATATATTACATAATAAGAACATTACAGCCGTAAAAATAAATGTGCCTGTATAGCCAAGTTTATAGCTTAACGTTATAACTCCATCAGCATAGTCTTGTTTGTGCTGATATATTTGGGTTAGGGGGTAAGCTCCTGCAATTTGGAAAGAGCAACCTAATAGTAAAAATAAAATCAATTTATCTATAATTAATAGTGTATCTGTAATTCCTAAATAAGCTGTATAAAAGGTAAACGATCCCTGAAAAAAAATTACAAGTAAAAATCCCCAGATTGGGTATTTTTTTACGCGAATTTGTTTTGAGCTATAGGCTCTTGATGCTAAAATGTAAAGTAAAATGCAGCCTGAAAATAAAGGATTAATAAGTAAGAAAGACATTATTATAGATAGGGAATCCATAACCAAAGTGGTATAAAATAGTTTTTTTGTAGGCATGGGCGGTTTTTCTAAGCCTCCTATAGGGTTTTCATCTCTGTCTATATAACTATTATAGCCATTACTGGCCGGATAAACTAATACATGAATAATTAAAAAAGAAACAACTGCTTTAAAAATTATTATGTTATGTGATTGACTGAATGCAAATAAAAACAAAGGCATTAAAAAAAAAGAGAAAGGTAATCTCAAAAGCTTTAATGTGTTTTTGTCAATCATTTTAATAGGTGGTTAAACAAGCAGACTAAAGTAAGTTTTATTCTACTAACAAAATTGATACTACATGTTACTTTATTAACGAAATAAACTCAAGTTTGGTTTTTTTTTGTCCTTAAATTTTCCTGAAAATGGCTTGTAATAGTGCTACTGTTAGTATCTTTTATACCTTTGGACGCTACACAAAGCTGAACAGCATCAATAATTATAGCTACATCTTCAG
>DATFTU010000066.1:0-2708 GCA_035261565.1 Bacteroidia bacterium | reverse complement strand
TGCAACCGATTTATATGGTATTTGCTCTCAGGAGTTGGCTTCAACTACTAACGCATGGTATGCGGTTGGTGTTGGTGCTGCTGCTACCGGAAGTGGTATTCCTACAGCGGCATTTTTAGCAGATAAAACAATGTCGTGTTCTGCTCCATTAACAGTTAATTTTACTAATAACACAACAGGTGCAACAACATACAACTGGAGTTTTGGAGATGGGGGAACAAGTACAACAGCCACTCCGGCACATACATATACCGCAGCAGGTGTTTACGCAGTTCAATTAGTGGCAACGGGTACTTGCTCTTCAACCAGTATAGATACACTTACTAAAACAAGTTATATAACAATAAATGGCGCGCCAACTGTTACAAGTAGTACAGCAGCTTGCGGGCCTCAATCGTTTGTACTTACAGCAAATGGTGTGGGTAATATTACCTGGTCAAATTCAGGAGGCACAGTTGGTACGGGGTCTGTATTTACTACACCAACACTTTCTGCATCAACAACTTATTCTGCAACCAGTAGCGTTATGACAGTTGGCACTGTAACAACAACTGGCGCACCGGCATTAAATACAACGTTAAATGCAGGTGGGTATCTTAACTATTCCCATTATTTAACCTTTGATGCAACTGCCGCGTTTACACTTCATTCGGTTGATATATATGCACAAACCGCAACCAGCTCGCAACCAATTATTCAATTATTAGATAATACCGGTGCCACTTTACAAAGTATTGCACCCACAGTTAATGCTGCGGGTGTAAATACTATTGCGCTTAATTGGCACGTGCCTATTGGTACGGGGTATCGCTTAGTTGCTGCGGGTACAAATATTAATTTATTCCGCAACAATGGGGGCGCAACATTCCCTATTGCAGTTAGTACAGTGGCTTCTATTACCGGAACTGATGTTACTTCAACTAACCCAACCTACTACTATTGGTTTTATAACTGGAAAGTAATGGCTGATGCACCTTGTTATAGTACGGCTGCTGTTATTTCACCAACTATAACTACTTGCAGCGCTACAGGTATAGCTTCAAATAATGCACAATCTTCTTCTGTTTCTGTGTATCCCAACCCGGCACATAATAATATTTCTATAATAGTACTTGAAAACTCAAACTCTATTTCTGTTACAGATATTATTGGGCAAACAGTTATTGCCGAGCAAAAAATAAACCCTGCACAGCAAGTTCAAACTATTGATATTGCAAATCTGGCTAACGGAGTTTATTTTATGAAAATAAATTCAACCGATAATCAGGTTAAAGTAATCAGGTTTATTAAGGAATAATAAATAGAAATTCTATCTCAAATAAAAAACGCCATACAAACTGTATGGCGTTTTTTATTTGTTTTTAAACTGTGGTAAAATTTAATTCCTTGTTTATTAACTCAACTCCAGTACCTTGAGTATTATTTATAGTAAGTTTACCGGCTTTAAAATCAACTCCCGCAAAAGGGTTGTTTTTTATCAGCAAAGGCCCATCTAAATCAATCCAGTCAACATATTGCATTAATTGTGCAGCAGCGGCAATTCCGCATGAACTTTCTGACATACAACCCACATTAATTTTCAAACCTTTTTGCTTGGCATAATGTATAATTTTAACTGCCTCAAAAAGCCCGGCGCATTTCATCAATTTTAAATTAATGCCTTTAAAGCAACCGGTAATCTTATCCATATCACTAAATCGCTGCATACTTTCATCGGCAATTATGGTAATGGGGCTGTGCTCATTTAACCAGGCCATTTCCTCAAAATTATTTTTTGCCAATGGCTGTTCAATAAACAAAACGTTTTTCATACTCAACCACTCTATCATTTCTAAAGCCATGTATTTATCAGCCCAGCCTTGGTTTACATCAACTACTAAAGGTTTATTTGTATAAGCTCTTATACGCTCAATAATTTCTTTATCATTTTTGTTGCCCAGTTTTATTTTTAGAATATTGTAATCTTCTAATTCCTTTATTTTTTCTGGAATAAGATTTAACTCGCCTATACTTATAGTAACCGATGTGTTTTTGGGTTCAGGTTTTTCTAAGTCTAATAAAGCATATACAGGTTTGTTTAAATATTTTCCCAGTAAATCATGTAAAGCAATATCAATACAGGCCTTGGCAGCATTATTATTTATATCAATAGTGTCAATAATATTAATAATTTTTTCGGGTACAAACGGAAGCTTACAATCTTTTAAAACGGCGGAAGCTTTCTTTAAAAAATCAATAACCGATGTTTGTGTTTCGTTCAAATAGGGTGGAAGTGCAGCTTCTCCATAACCGATAAATCCGCCATATTCAAGCTTTATATAAACAACTTCGGTGGTGGTTCTGCTTCCGTATGAAAGCCCGAATGGGTGTTTAAATTGCAACGAATAAGGTACGTAGCTAAGTTTCATAATCCGGTAAATATAAAACTATAACGCACAAAAAAAGCATGCGACTTTATCACATGCTTTTGTGGAAAACATCAAGCAACTTATTTTTTTACAGGTGCTTTTTTAGATGGCTTGTGTGCAGTTTTTGCTTTGGTTGTTGTACTTTTCTGTTTGTCTTTTTGCTTGTGGACTGTACTCATTTCGGTTTTTGATTTAACAGCTTTAGCTGTTGTTGCTTTTTTTGGTAGGCTTGCTGCGTTGGCAAACATGCTGGCACTTAAAAGTGCTGCCACTACCATTAAACTTACTTTTTTCATTTTA
>DATFTU010000065.1:0-2694 GCA_035261565.1 Bacteroidia bacterium | reverse complement strand
ACAGTTATGCGCACAGCAATTTATTTGATTTACAAACTACAAATAAATTAACCGAGGAACTCGAACAGACTAATGAAATTATAAAAGAAACCATAGGCAAAACACCCTTGTTTTTTCGCCCGCCATACGGAGTTGCCACACCGGCACTTGGCAGAGCTATACAAAAAACCAACATGCTTTCTGTTGGGTGGAGTATACGCTCGTTTGATACGTCTATAAAAAATCCCGAAAAAATAGTTCGAAAAATAAAACCACAAATAATTCCCGGCTCTATTATTTTATTACATGATAGAGTTGAGGGCTGCGATGTGGTTGTTAAACTCTTACTGGATTACTTAAAAGAAAATAATTTTACCGTAGTTTCTTTAGACAACCTAATAAATAAACCTGCTTATGCTTAAACACACATTATATATTATTTTCAGTATTTTTTCTATTTCACTAATTGCGCAAACAAATTTTAAACCTGTAAAGGATACTGTTTTATTGAAAGAAAAAATAAACACCCTCTCAAAAACAACCAATACACTGGAAAGCGATTTTACGCAGGTAAAAACGCTAAGTATGCTCTCCGAGAAAATTACCAGCAAAGGGCATTTTTGCTTCCAAAAAACCAATTTGTTACGGTGGGAATATAGTAGCCCATATACCTACATTATTGTAATAAATAAAGATAAAGTACTTATAAAAGATGATAGTAAATTAAAAAAGTATGATATGAACTCGAATAAGGTTTTTAAAGAAATTAATGATATTATGATTTCGTGTATTGACGGAAGCATTTTGTCGTCTAACAAATTTAAAATTGCTTACGGAGAAAATGATAAGGCATACAGGCTTGAGTTAACTCCGCTTATAAAGGGCATGAAAGAAAGTTTGAAAAAAATTTATATGTATTTTGATAAAGCTGTAACTTCGGTAACTAAACTCGAAATGATAGAAACGACTGATGATTTTACCGTTATTGATTTTACAAATAAAAAAGTTAATGGCGCTATTCCGGCTGAAAAATTTATACTTAAGTAGCCTGCTTATACTATTTACAAGTTGCGCCATTCCTTCAAGGTACAAATTAGCCCAACAACGCGTAATAACTGCAACAGATATTCAACCCCTTGTTTCGGCAAACAATTCCATTTTATATAAAACACAAATTTTTTTGTTTAATAAATATTATACAGGCTTATTATTGCACAAACAAACTGATAGCACAACATCGCACCTTGTTTTTGTAACCGAGCTCGGTATGAAAATGTTTGATATTGAGATTAAAAAAGACAGCCTGAAGATGCTGTATTGTTTTGCCCCCATGAATAAATCCAAAATAACAACGTTGCTGGAAAACGATATGGGACAAATTTTATTATATCCCATACTAAATAAAACGGGTAAAATATATGTAAATAAAAAACAGGAAAATAATCTATATACAATTAAAGAAAATAGCAAACGATATTACTATTATACCGAGGCAAATTCAAACAAAATAGCCAAGTCAATAGTAAAAGGAAAACTATTTACTAAACAAAAAACTGTGTATAAATTTGACGCTGATAATTTACCCGAAAGTGTATCTTTAAAGCATAAAGGATTATTACGTTTAAAAATTAAATTAAACCGAATAAGTACAGATAAAGCAAATGATTAAACCTTTACTTGAAGATTTTTATACCGAAATTGTTTCTACTAATTTAAGCGCCGAAAACACATTTACCGCTACAGTAGAGTTAAACCCGGCTCATAAAATATACAAAGGGCATTTTCCTGAAATTCCGGTTGCGCCGGGTGTTTCATTAATTCAAGTAATACAAGAGGTTTTAGCTAAAAAAATAAACAAAGAATTATCTTTAAAAGAAGGCAGTAATATTAAGTTTTTAGCCATGATAAACCCTTTAAAAGAGAATAAAGTAACTATTTCTTACACCATTCAGTTAACAGAAAAAGAGATTGACACAACTGCAAATATTGCGGGCAAAGAAATAATTTACGTAAAATTTAAAGGCACGTTCAATATCAAATAAGTTTTGTTTTGTGTAAATGAGTTACGCCTGCCGTTTAAATAGTTTTTTTGAAGAACAGCATTGCTGTGTACTTATACCCACGTATAACAATCAAAAAACGCTCGAAAAAGTAATTACTGATACACTTGAATATACAAACCACATTGTGGTTGTAAATGATGGGTCAACCGATACAACACCTCAAATAGTAGCAAAATTTAAAGATGAAGTTTCTGTTGTAAATTTTCCGGTAAATTGTGGCAAAGGCCTTGCCCTGCGAGAAGGGTTTAAATTTGCTTTAAGTAAAAACTACCAATATGCCATTAGTATTGATAGCGATGGGCAACATTACCCCGAAGATTTAGAAAAATTTTTAATAAAAATTAAAGAGCAACCCAACTCACTTATTATTGGCGCCAGGAATATGGAACAAGCAAGTGTGCCCGGTAAAAGCAGTTTCGGAAATAAGTTCTCTAACTTTTGGTTTGAACTGGAAACCGGCATTAAAATGCCTGATACTCAATCAGGATATAGGTTGTACCCCATTGAAAAATTAAAAAATATTAGTTTCTATACTACTCGTTTTGAGTTTGAAATAGAAGTTATTGTAAAGGCTGCTTGGGCAGGTATACCCGTTATACCATTGCCCGTTGGTGTTTTTTATCCCACCAAAGAAGAACGGGTTTCTCATTTT
>DATFTU010000064.1:0-2047 GCA_035261565.1 Bacteroidia bacterium | reverse complement strand
TAAAGGCAATATGCGCTTGTGTTATAACGGTGCCTGCCTGTATGAAATTTTTTGCCACCAGACTGCGGCGCATGCCATACGTATTTTTTTGTTCTGATTCGCTGGGGGTTTTAATGCCTGTGCCCAGGCATTTTTCTACATTCCGTATGCCGTCAATTAATTCTTTAAATTCGTGTGGCTCTAACGAACATGAGTGGTCAGGGCCCGGTAGCGTTTTATCCAGTGTAAAATGTTTTTCAATCATTTCGGCGCCTAAAGCAACAGCAGCAAAGCAGGCATAGTTATTGGGTACGTGACAACTGTAGCCCACATGCACATGCAAATTATCGCGCATGGTTAGCATGGCCAGTAAATTGGTATCTTCAATTTTTGAGGGGTAATCGGTATTGCATTGCAATATAACAATGTTGGTGTTGCCTGTTTCGCGCATAGTGTTTACAGCCTCTTCAACTTCGTACATAGTTGCCATGCCGGTACTCACTATCATTCGCTTTTTAAAAGCAGCCACATATTTTAAAAAAGGCAGTTCGGCAATTTGACCTGAAGCAATTTTAAAAGTGTCAACTCCAATATCATTCAGTAAATCGGCATCTTCAAAATTATAGGGGGTCGACATAAAGTCTATTTCCTTTTTCTGGCAATAGTCTTTTAGCTTTTTAAAATCTTCTTTTTGCAGTTCAAGCTTTTTAAGCATATCAAACTGGCTCTCCTGTGCATCGGTAACTTTTAACTGATACGATGCTTTGGGTGATGAAGCTGTAACAATTTGTGCCGCTTTAAAGGTTTGAAACTTTACACAATCGGCCCCAATTTCTTTGGCTTTATCAATTAACTGAAAAGCCATATCGAGGCTGCCGTTGTGATTAACACCTGCCTCGGCTATTATATATACTTTTTTTGCTTGCATAATTTAGTAAGCAAAAATACTAAAAAGAAAGGGAATGTATCTCTGTCATTTCGAAAGAGGAGTGACTAGAAAAATACCAACAAGTGTGGAGTTAAAAGTTAAAGATGGTGAAGATAAGATGTTGAAGTAGAATCAAATAATTCCTCTATAAAAATAGCGCATGTGTCTTTCTTTAAGATTGCAGTGATTTTGCCATTCCACTCATTAGATGGATTAATATAAACTTTATTCGAATCTCTTGTATCTATATAAGCAGCATATGAAACACTATCAACATCAATAATATTCCATTTTTTACGAATAATTGTGTCTTCTACACTTTCATGATACCCATTATTACTCCATAGCCATTTACCTTGATATACATTCATTTTATCTGACAAAGAGTCTGATATTCTTTGCGAAATTTTAAATAAGTGCATGGACTCAATAAACTTTAATAAATCATTTGGACTACCAGTAAGGAAAAAGTAACAATGCTTTGGATGAGTATAATTAGGATTCAATAAAAAACACTTAGAATCAATCAAATGAATTTTATCTGTTATGGATTTTCTTAATATTGAAAAAGCTAAAAATTCTTTTGGATCAGAATTCTTCTTTAAACTGCAACTAACAAGGGTAATAATTACTAAACAGGTATAAAAAATTATTTTCATTCATTTAAAGGTAACAAAAAATAGTTTTACCGCGTTAGGGAATGAAACGAAAAGCTTTTTACTGTAATCGGTAAAAAATTGAAGTGTAAAGCCTGACACTGTAATTAGTGGAACGCCCTAATAGATTTGTTTAATTACAAACCTAAAACCGATTTTAATTTGGTATAACCTGTTTTGCTAAGCGGTACTTTAACCCCAGTTTTTAAAAGGGCAATATGGCTGTCTTTTTCTAAGGCTTCTATTTTGGTTATTTGTTGTACCTGCACAATGTATGAACGGTGCACGCGCACAAATTGGTCGGCATTAAGCGATTGCTCAAAATAGTTCATGGTTTTCTTTTTAAGCGAGTAACCATCTTTGGTAAATATTTTCACATAATCGTCGTAAGCCTCAATGTAGTGTACATCGTTTACGGGTATAATTTTAATATTGTTGCCGTTTTTAACCACTATACGGTTTTGCTCTTCGGGTTGTTTGTGTG
>DATFTU010000063.1:0-2070 GCA_035261565.1 Bacteroidia bacterium | reverse complement strand
TATTGGCAAACATTACTTTGTTGCCCAAGGTAAATTCAACTTTTTTAATGGCTAATAAATCTTCAATTTCTTTATTGATAGCATCAATCATCTCAGTACTGAAAAAGTTTTTCAGAATAATATACCCATTTTCTTTCCATGAAAGAATGGCTTGTTTTACCTCGTCAGAAAAATTAGTTTGAGCTAATTTGTTTTTTATTTCTTCAGCCGTAACATCTTTATCCATCCAAGGGATATCGCCTACAGGCAACCTCTCAAAATCTTTAGAGGAAATACTTTGAAACAGTTGTTTACGCAACCCCGCGTTTTTATACGGGGCTTTGTTGTGTTCTAATTTAGAGGTATGCAAAAAATTATAAGTAGTGTAGGTTAATTTTAACGAACGTAAAAAATCTACTAACTTATTATTTGCCATCTTACTTGCTGATAGACTCTATAATATCGTGTTTGGTAATAATGTGTACCTCGCCCAATCGGTCTTTCATTAGCACGGCATTGTTTTCTTTTGTAATCATTTTCGATACGTCTTCAATGCTGGCATTCATATTTACAAACGGAAATGCTTTTTGCATCACTTTATCAACGGTTTCTTGCTTTAAAGTATCGTTGCTTATTAGCTGTGCAAAAACATGGCTGTCATTTAAAGCGCCAACAAACTCATTACCTTTTTTTACCGGAATTTGAGAGATGTTGTATTTAGTCATTAAAGCAACGGCAGTTGCAATTTTTTCATCAGCACTAATAGTCAATAATTTTTGGTCTTTGTGCGATGCAATTAAATCCAACGCTTTTGGTTTGCTATCTTCTAAAAAGCCGCGGTCGCGCATCCAGTCATCGTTAAACATTTTGCCTAAATAGCGTGTACCATGGTCGTGAAAAATTATTACTACCACATCGCCCTCTTTAAACATGTGTTTCATTTGTAGTAAACCAGCCATAGCGCTGCCTGCCGAGTTACCTGCTAATATAGCTTCTTCGCGTGCAATACGGCGGGTCATTATTGCGGCATCTTTATCAGTAACTTTTTCAAAATGGTCTATAACGTTAAAGTCAACGTTTTGCGGTAAAAAATCTTCACCTATTCCTTCAGTTATATAAGGATAGATCTCGTTTTTATCAAAAATGCCCGTCTCTTTATATTTTTTAAATACCGAACCGTATGTATCAATTCCTAAAATTTTAATGTTCGGATTTTTTTCTTTTAAATATTTTCCGGTACCGCAAATAGTACCGCCGGTACCAACACCAACCACCAGGTGTGTAATTTTACCATCGGTTTGCTCCCAAATTTCTGGCCCGGTAGTTTCATAATGGGCCGCTGAATTTGAAAGGTTATCATATTGGTTTGGTTTCCATGAGTTAGGGACTTCGTTTACCAAACGAGATGAAACCGAATAGTAAGAACGCTCATCCTCAGGTTCAACGTTAGTAGGACAAACAACCACCTCTGCGCCAAAAACACGCAGGGCATCAAATTTTTCTTTACTCTGTTTATCAGTTGATGTAAAAATACATTTGTAACCTTTAATAACTGAAGCTATTGCCAAGCCCATACCCGTGTTACCCGATGTACCTTCAATAATTGTGGCACCCGGTTTTAAACGGCCATCCTTTTCTGCATCTTCAATCATTTTTAAAGCCATACGGTCTTTAATAGAATTGCCGGGGTTGAAGGTTTCAACTTTAGCAAGTACCAATGCAGGTATATCTTTAGTAATGCTGTTAATTTTTACCATAGGGGTATTGCCAATGGTTTCAAGTATGTTTTTGCAATATTTCATATTATAGGCTGTGGTTTTATTGTAAAATTCAGGTTACAAAAGTACGTATATTTTATAAATAACTTATTAATTGCTGGGTTTTCAACTTATTGTCAAAGGCTTGCAGAACCTGCTTTCTAAGGTCAAGCATCTCTTGTGTGAATTCTTTTTGAAAACTATTATTAATCGCATTCACCATTTCCTGTGCTGTGTTTTTTACTATGCAAGCTTGTTGCAAATTGGTGCCGGCTAACATATCATCATTACAAATGCAAAACCTACCGCTGTATAATACATTTAGTAGCTTTAG
>DATFTU010000062.1:0-8312 GCA_035261565.1 Bacteroidia bacterium | reverse complement strand
AACCTATACGTATGTTAATAAAGTTACCGGAGAAATAGAGCGGCTTACCAACTTTGAAGACAACAGAGATATTTTTACGTATAAATTAAAAAATCAAAAAGAAAGCGCTAAAAACGATAGGTTTTTATTAGTGGGCTACGGGGGCCAACCTGCAAAGTATACAGATAGTGAAATAATAACAAAACCCCGGCTTATGGTTGTTATCCGTAAAGTTTCAGATGGCTCTTACTATATCATATCCGCCGAAGAAATGAGTACTAATTTAACTATAGAGTTTGAACTTATATAAAAAAGCAAAGGAGGTTATTTAGCCTCCTTTTTACTTTCAATTATTAATGCATAATTTACTCTTGCACTTTTCTGCCGGCAGGCCTAAAGTACCACGACAAGCAAATAAAAATAGTTTGAAAAATGGGCCCCATAACGGCCTTGCCACCATCGCCACACACCAGGTGCGATATAAGTGCGCCCGTCATCGTAAAAAACAAACCCGCGTAAGCCCACTCTTTAACCACCTTAAACCCCGGACTTAAAAGCGCCACCACCGCCAGCAATTTCCACACACCCAATATGCTTAGCAAGTATAACGGGTAACCCAAATGCTCCATCATATCCACCATTTCTTTCGCCCTCATTAGCTGAAAAATGCCGCTTGCCGTCATGCCAAAACATACCAAACCGGTTGTAACCCAATAAATAATTAAATTTCGTCTTTCCATTTTTTTGTTTTTTTAAATTAAAATTTGCGTTGTTTTTATTTTGTACTAATCATCCAGACCTTTGCCATTCATAATTTGCGGTACACATTTTTCAATACGTGCCTCGCGTGTTTTAGCCTGCTTAGCCTGAGAGAAATAAAGTAAATACCCTCGTTGCCTGCCGGGTGTTAACGCGTAAAAAGCTTTTTTTAGTGCGGGCATTTTTTTTAGTTTGTGTGCAAACTCCTCGGCCATTTCAAACTCGGCGGTTTTTTTAAGCTCCACTTTCAGGCCGGCTCTTTCTACTTCAATGGCTTCAAAAATGTAGGCTTTTAGCGTAGTTTTTTGGCTTGTAATTTCTTTCAGGCTGGTAAACCTAATTTGGCGTGCCGCCTGCACATTTTTGGTTTGTTGTATTAAAATGCCTGCTTCATCCTGCAGCAAAACACCTTTAAAAAATAAAAACGCGCAGTAGTTTTTAAACACATGTATTAAAACAATGTTATTCCCGTTTAACGAGTAACAGGGGCAGCCCCACTTTAGTTCTTCCGCCAGGCCGCACTCAAGGGCAATGTCTCTTAGTTTTTCAATTTCGGTATGCCAGTTTTTTTCTTTGCTAAAATAAAAATCAACGGTAGGGTTTGTGTCGCTTTTTTTTGCCATGCTGTGTTATTTTAATTTGTTTGCTATTTCCTGTAACCGGTTATGCGCAAAGTTTATGCCCGCCGCAAAAGGCATTTGCAATTGCCTGCCCCGCAACTCGCCCGATTTAAAAATGCTTTGCATACTAAGCCTGCTGGTATTGTTGCCAAGTTTTTCAAATACTAAAAACTCAAGCTGCACACCAAAATCCACACTCTCCATTTCAAATGTGCGTATAATTTTTTGGTTTGGTATAAACTCATGTATTACACCCGTAAACCCATGTATATTGCCTTTTGGGTCGGTTGTTTCAAACCTGTAAGCGCCGTGTTTTTTGTTTTCAAGCTTTATTACTTTGGTACCCATCCATTGCTCTAACAATTCAGGTTCGGTATAGGCTTTAAAAAGTAACTCAACCGGCAAATCAAATTCGCGGGTAATTAAAATATCCTGCTTGCCCTCTTCGGCAGTAACTTTTGTTTTCAGTTCCATAAAGTTTTAATTTTTTGTTTTGTATTTTTTCATCACACTTTCAAGTTTGTTAAACCGCTCGTCCCACATTTTAGTAAAGGGGTTTAACCAGTCGGCAATTTCTTTCATTTTTTTAGGGTTTAAATAATAATACACCTCTCGGCCGGTTTGCTTTTGTGTAAGCAAATTGCATTCCTGCAATATTTGTATGTGTTTTGATATGGTTTGCCTGGCCGAGTCAAAATTTTCAGCAATGGCTCCCGGGGTCATGGCTTGTAATGCCACCAGGCCCAGTATGGCTCGGCGGGTGGGGTCGGCAATAGCCCAAAAAACATCTCTTCTTATTTCCATTTATGCAGTTACTTGGCTGCAAATATAATGCAGTTATTTAACTGCGCAAATTTTTTTAGTATAAAAAAACCTTTTTTATTGCAACCCATGTAAGAAACCTTCAGTTTTTGTATTTTTTAAACCCAAACAAAAACATATTTTTGTTTACACACTTAAAAACAAAAACGTATGCGTAACTTCTTTATCATAGGCCATAACCCAAACACCGTGGCCGATGCCATGCAATTTTTACACGCCGGCGCCAACGCCCTCGAGCCCGATGTACATTTTACCAACAACAATTTTTACATGGGCGAGGGTACCACCAGTACCGATTTATCGCTTACCGATTACCTAACCGGCCTCGCACAGCAGCTCACCCTAAACCCCGCGTTTACACCCGCCCTGATAATGTTCGATACCAAAAACTCAACCGGCCCCATTACCGATATGCTTAACTGCATACGCGCCAACTATTCAGCCAAGTTTAGCCAAACGGTTATTACAATTACACGCTCGCAAATAACCGCCGATGAGCACCTGTTTTTTAACCCCCTTACCAACAAACTAAATGCCAACGAAGCCATTGGAGTTGATGAGCACACCCACCCCGATGATGCCGACATATTTTTTAAATCGCTCAACATAAAAAACTATACCTATGCCGATGGCATTTCGGTAGAGCTGCCCTTGCTTATCGATTTATTTTGGGCACGCATAAAAAAAGCCATTGCCCTGCGCGATGCCGGCAACAGTTTTAAAATGGTTTACACCTGGACCCTCGACCACCCCGATGCCATACACACCTTCCTTAAACTAAACCCCGACGGCATGATAACCGACAGCCCCGCCGCCCTTAAAGACATCCTTAAAACATACCCCAACTTCCAGCTTGCGCCCTTAGGCTATAACCCCTTTGCGTAAACACTAACCCCCTTGTCATTTCGAACGAATGTGAGAAATCTGTATTTGCTACGGGCTTTCCACTGCAAATGCGAAAGCATTCAACGATACTAAAATAAAAAACTAAAACACCTGAGTTAATCCCTAACGCAGGTAATATATATAAATTGAATTTCTTTTTTTACGTATGTTACCTATACACGCAACTATTTACTGCCAATATATCTTGAAAAAAGTGTTCTATCGGGGTTGTAATAAAAATCTAAATTACTTGTGCTGGCAAACTTGCCTCCATAATTTTTACTCTCTAAAGGGTATGGTTGTAAAACACCTCCACTAATTAATTTTGCCTGCAAATTTTGTCCCCGTACACTAATTTGCAAAACCGAATCAACATCAGCCTTCGTAACAGTAATATTTGTTTTACCCGTATCAAGGTCATATAACTTAGTTTGCAAATTTAATCGCTCAGCATATCTTTTACATGTATAGATGCCAGTATAAGCATCTCTATAATCTGTAATTAAATTTATTGGTTTTTTGAATGCTGTACAGATAATAAAACCCACAATACTTAGTGCTATAATTTTTTTCATTTAATGTTGTACAATTATTTTTTTAGTCAAAATTCCTTCGCTTGTTTTTACGTTTATAAAATAAATCCCGTTTTGTAAACCACTTATATCAATTTGTTTTTGCTTTGCATTTATAACTTCGTTACCTAACACATCAAAAATTTCTATCTCAACATTTGCATTTATTTCAACATGTAGTATATTCTTAGCAGGATTAGGATAAATATTTACTTGCTCGTTATTTACATATTGTTTTATGCTAACCATTGGTGCGCCCAAACTAAACTCTTTAATAACATAATCATTAGTATCCACTATTTTTACCCAACCATATGAAATAGCATTACCAGTTTGATATTTAACGCCTATATAATTACCTGTATCTGCCTGGCCTGATGAGTTACAACCTGTACCAGTTGTAGGAAAATACGAGTGAGAATAACTAAGATACCCTGATGTTATAAAAGAACCATTTTTTATAGTATCACCTATACTAAATGTATTTAAAACAGATACATTTGCGCAAGAGCCCGTGGAACGTTTTCCGGCATATGAAAAACTTGTGTTAGAGTCTAAAGCGGATATCGAGAAATATTGATCTACATCTTCTGCATCATGCCCAAAATGAGCATCAAAAAAAATGTCATTTGTTCCATCTTGATTAATATCTATACTATATGTATTGCTTCCACCATTAGCAGGGTTTAGTATTTGCAAATTTACATCAGGCACTATATCAACATAAATTACCCCATGCTGGCCCGCAAGTATAAAATTGTTTTGTGCCTTGCCCCTACAAGTAAAAACAAGTAAAATTAATAATAAAAATTTCTTCATGTAAAAACAGCTTAAAATTTAAGGTAATCAAACAGTACAAAAAAACAGGAAATAAAACTATCCATCTAAATTTCAATTTTTGTTCCTATATATCTTGAAGAAAGAGTTTTATTGGGAGTATAAAAAATATCGATGTTGCCAGTGCCATAAAACCTCCCTCCGTAACTTCTTGTAACCGGTTGCGATAGTAAGTTACCACCACTTGATAGTTTTACTTTTAAAAGTACGCCATTGGCACTAACTAATAAAATAGAATCAGTTACATCTTTCGAAACATAAATAGTTATTCTGCCTGTATCAAGGCTATACGTCATGGTACTTGAATTTAGTTTCTCGATATATTTTTTACATGCATATCCACCTACATACACGTCGCGATAATCTGTAACGGGTTTAATTGGTTTGTAAAATGCACAGCATATTATACAGCCTACAGTAATCAATGCGAAATTTTTTACTTTCATATTTTTATCGTTGTACTATTATTTTGTGTGTGCTTATGCTCATATTGTTTTTTAGCTGTACAAAGTATACCCCATTTTCTAAATTGGTTACATCTAAAGTATTTGAACCCTGTAGGTTTTTTGTTAAAATAACTTTACCTGATATATCAACTATTTGTAGTTGTTGTCTTTCTTTATCATTCACCTCAATAGTAAGGTTGTTCTGCACAGGGTTAGGATACAATTTTATTTTTGAGTTGTTTGCAAACTCTTCTATACCCATCGTGGTGCAGTTTAATAATATATATACGTTAGTGCTGGATACTGCCAAATCAGGCAGGCTGTCGCCATTAAAATCACCACTTACAATGTCTTCATTAACACCGCTATTTCCAACAGCAAAATTAACGGCAGGGTTAAAATTGCCTGAACCTGCGCCCAACAATACCGATACCGTTTGTGAAGAAGAATTATTTACGGCTAAGTCAACTAACCCGTCTTTATTAAAATCAGCCACAGTCATGTACTGCGCATAAGCACCAACCGTATAATTAGTAGGCGAAGAAAAGATACCATTACCGTTGCCCAGCCTTACCGATATATTATTTGAATTTCCATTAGTGGTTGCTATATCTACTTTATTATCGTTGTTAAAGTCTTTAGCTATCACATAATTAGGTGATGAACCAACAGAAAAAGGAGTAAGGCTATCAAAAGTACCCGCACCTGTACCTAACGATATGTAAACAAAGTTTGTTTGATTTGTAGTTGACGTATAAATCAAAGCCAAATCAATATTGTTGTCCATATTAAAATCGGCATTTGCAATTGATATGGGTCGAAAACCGTAGGTAGTATAATCTAAAACTGTATAAGCAGCTGCAAAACTACCCGTACCCGTACCCAACAGTATAGATACATTATTGGGGCCACTAAAAGGACTGCCTTGATTTCCAGTGGCTAAATCTTTTTTTCCATCATTATTAAAATCGGCACATGTAATGCTATAGGGTGCAAGGCCTACCGCATAATTTGTAGTAGCTGAAAAACTACCTGTGCCTGTACCTAATAGTACTGACAGATTGTTTGAATGTTGATTAGCTACGGCCAAATCTAATTTACCATCGGCATTAAAATCTTCTACAACTAATTCTGCCGGATTATTCCCTACTGTATAATTTGTTGCAGTACTAAAACTACCTGTGCCTGTGCCTAATAGTATAGATACGTAATTAGAGTTTAAATTGTCTGTAACTAAATCAATATAACCATCTCCATTAAAATCTGCCTTGGCTACAAATGTGGCAAATGTTGCAGAAGTGTCAGCCAGTGCAAAACAAAGTTGTGCATATGTTTGTGTAACGTACAACAGTAAACCTAAAAAAAGATATTTTTTCATACTATTTATTTTATTGAGGACAAGATTGAATTATAACCGAAAACTGGCCCGAGCCATTAGGGTTTATAGTGGTGCCGGCACCCATTTCTACATAATCGGTAGCACGCAAGGTAAAACCATTACTGGTATTAAAAGTAGGGTTGCAGCTTATGCCACCTGTAGTAATAGATTGATAAACTGCTCGTTTGTTGGAACCTGTATCATAATCCGCAATAGGGTTACAAATAGTTTTGGCAGTACTACAAGCAGTATTAAGCTGATAATACCGCACATAATCAACCTCAAAATAAGAAGGGCTCGGAAAACCTGTTGGCCCCAAATTCCATAGGTAATATTGATGTGTAACATCTCCAGGGTTGGTAGTATTTCTATCCCAATCTGCCGGTAAAAGCACATCCCACGGAAAAACTTTTGCTTCTATATTTAGGCCCATACCATGTGTGGGCAAATTCTTGGTTTCCCTTCGTATAGGTGTTCCATCTAAATAATATATTACCTGCCCCGGGTCCCATTGTACAGAGTATGTATGAAAATTGGTATCAGCAATTCCTGGTTGCTTATAGGTTACAACACTATCCGTATTAACCCAATAGGCCGTATCGGTACCATAATTTATAATATTTTTATTTACATGTATGTTTGTACTGGTATATCCTGAATCGGATGAAATATCGGCATTTTCGCAAATATCTATTTCATTATACCATGATGAAGTGATATCGGTTGAATCGAAATTATTAAATAGCCAAAGTGCTGCCCAGGGATAAAGATGATTTTTTGGGTATCTGGCATGCGCTTCTAAATAACCATATTTGTATTGGTAATTTGTCCAAATACGTTCACCTTCGTATACAACTGTAATACCACTATCAGGAATTAACCCCCTTGAAGAAGGTTTTATCTTTATCCATTTACTCTGTATTAAACTGTCTACTTTCATTTTCAAAACCCCGCTTGCCAAACCAGGATTATATACAAATGATATGTTGTGCCTGTAATTTACCGAGGCTCCATCACCTAACCAAGGTGTATCAGTATAAGGTGGCCAATAATTGGCATGAGTCCAAATAGTAGTATCTAAATATGAATTATTAAACTCATCGGAGTGGGCAGTTTGCAAAACCCAAGCTGAATCGTTAATAGGTATTTGTGCTTGTATTTTTTTTGTACCTAACATTATTATAAATACCAGTATTATATATTGCAATTTACGCATAATTAGTGGCATTTAAAAGTTATTGGGTAAGTATCATTTTTTTGGTATCAACCTCTTGCCCATCAATCAACAACGTGTAATAGTACATGCCCGGGGTTAAATCTCCACCATTTATGGTTATATTTATGGTGCCGCTGTTGTTTATGGGTATTGTTTTTTTAAGGGCGCCATTCATATCAAACACCAGCAGGCTGGAGCTTTGTGTATTTGGGGGCACAAAGCATTTTACAACCGTTGTTTGGCTAAAAGGGTTTGGGTTGTTTTGGTATAGTATAGCCTGCGTGCCGTTATCGGCACTAGTGTTTGGCATGGCTGCGTTTTTTTGTTGCGTGGCACCCATACTATTATTTAACGTGCGTTGTGTAGTGCCGCTGCAGCAGCAGGCAGCAAGGGCTTGTTTTAAACTATCAACCGTACTCGATAACTCTTGCACGGCTTTTACCAAAGGCACTACAAATTCGGCATAGCTTAGGGCATATAAATCGTTACTATTAGCAGGGGCGCTTACTATTGAGTTTGTATAGCCAACGGCTTGCGCAGCCTGTTCAACCTCTTGCGCAATAAAACCTGAGTGCACAATGGCTGATGATGGTGCAAAATCTATTTGCGGTGGGGTTGGTTGCTGAATGCTATCGTTACTAGCGGCATTACTTTTCGGGTGAGTAAAATCATGTAGTTTTTTTGCATCTAAATTATAGGTTACGGGGCGTAATTTTTTTATAAAGGCTAAACCAACCACATTTTCCTGCACATTATTTTTAATACGGCTGTCAGAAAAATTTGTCCATGCAACAGGCC
>DATFTU010000061.1:0-3780 GCA_035261565.1 Bacteroidia bacterium | reverse complement strand
TCACATTTTATATGATTGACAATGGCGGAAAAGAGTATAAGGTTGTGCTACACAAAAACAAACCACAAGACTTTGAACGTGCCGAACAAATTGTACTTATTGGTAAAATGCAGGGGACTGAATTTCATGCTAAAGATATTTTGATGAAATGCCCATCAAAATACAACAACGAAAAACCTGAAGCTACTGCCGATAAAAAAGGGTAATTAAGTTTTAGCGCAAGCCTGCATTTATATCAACCAATGCTTTAGACCCCGGACAAAGCTCTTCTTTTTTTAGTGTGTTTAAAGCCTTGTCACTTGTGTTTAGTAATTGATGTAACTCAACTGATTCTTGGTTCATATATAAAAGCCCGGTAAGTATTTCGTGCTTTTGTTTGGCATGCTGTATGGCATTCATAGCCGAAATTCTATCTAATGGATCCCAATCTTTTGCCAGTTTATGTAAGGCAATAGATGAGCCATCGTGCATTTTTACCTTTTGTAAACTTCCTTCATTGTAACTGGTGGTTATTTCTTTTGCTTCTGGCACAAAATCAATAGTTGAAGTTGCCTCTACATGCTCACGTACATAATCATACGATTTTGTTGAGCCCACATTGTTATTAAACGTAACACAAGGAGAAATAACATTTATAAATGCAAAGCCCGGATGTTTTATAGCTGCTTTTATTAGTGGAATTAACTGCGTTTTATCGCCCGAAAAACTTTGCGCTACAAATGTTGCGCCCAACTCTATGGCTAAACTTGAAAGGTCGATACCTTCAAATAAATTTACATGGCCCGATTTGTTTTTAGAACCTTCATCTGCCGTTGCAGAATCCTGTCCTTTTGTTAATCCATAACAACCATTATTCATTACAATGTAAATCATATTTAGGTTACGGCGAACAACATGTACAAATTGGCCCATACCGATTGATGCAGTATCTCCATCACCGCTAACACCAAAATAAATTAAATCGCGGTTAGCCAGGTTTGCCCCGGTGGCAACTGATGGCATACGCCCGTGTACCGAATTAAAACCATGCGAGTTGCTTAAAAAATAAGCCGGCGTTTTTGATGAACAGCCAATACCCGAAAGCTTTGCCAGCTTGTGCGGCTCAATATTCATTTCATAACAAGCCTGCACCACTGAAGCGCTTATAGAATCGTGCCCGCAACCGGCACATAAGGTTGAAAGTGCCCCTTCATAATAGGCCATTGTGTAACCTAATTGGTTTTTAGGAAGCTCAGGGTGGCGAAATTTGGGTTTTACGTATGTCATATCTTAATTTGCTTTAGCAGTTAATGATAAACTTTTTTTAATCTGATTTAAAATATTGTCGGCAGTAATTGGCATGCCATCATAATTTAGAACCGAAACCAGTTTTTGTGGGTTTACCTGTAATTCTATCATTAATAACGATTTTAATTGCCCATCGCGGTTTTGCTCAACAACAAAAACTTTTTCATGTTGCTCAATAAAATCCACTACTGTTTTATTAAAAGGAAACGATTTTAAACGCATGGCATCTAACAAAATCCCTTCTTCTTTTAAAATATCCATCGCTTCTTCAGATGAGTAAGTTGATGTGCCAAAGAAAATAATGCCGTTTTTATGTTTGTTTATATCCTGGTATAAATAGGGGGCAGGCACCATAGTTTGAGCTGTATGCCATTTTTTTATCAGCCTGTCCATATTACGTTGGTAAGCCGGACTTTCTTCGGTATAAACGGCGTACTCATCCCGCGATGTACCACGTGTAAAATATGAACCTTTAGTTGGGTGCGTGCCTGGTATAGTACGGTACGGAATACCATCTCCATCAACATCTAAATATCGGCCGAATTTTGCAATTTTTTCTAATGCTTCTCCATCCAACACTTTACCTCGTTTATAATCTCGTTTATCATCCCACACGAGTGGCGGGCAAACATGGTCGTTCATTCCTAAATCCAAATCTGTCATCATAATAACAGGTGTTTGTAATTCTTCTGCCAAGTCAAACGCTTCGGCAGTCATTTCAAAACACTCTTTTGGAGTTGACGGAAATAATAGAACATGCTTGGTATCTCCATGCGCTGCATAAGCCGCCTCTAAAATATCTGATTGTTGTGTACGTGTTGGCATACCGGTAGATGGGCCGGTACGCTGCACATCAATCAATACCGTTGGTATTTCAGCAAAGTAAGCAAGGCCTAAAAATTCATTCATTAACGATACACCCGGGCCACTGGTGGCTGTAAAGGAACGAGCTCCGTTCCAGTTAGCGCCAATAACCATGCCTATGGCGGCTAATTCATCTTCTGCTTGTACAATGGCAAAATTATTTTTGCCCGTTTTTTCATCAACACGCATTTCTGCAGCATACTCACTAAATGCTTCTACTACTGACGTTGATGGCGTAATAGGGTACCAGGCAGCCACAGTAGCACCTGCATACACAGCGCCAAGCCCGCAAGCGGCATTACCTTCCATCATAATCCAGTCTTTCAGTAAATCTCTTTTCTCAACTCTAAAGTTTAATGGATATGTAAAGTTTTTATGTACATAATCAACGCCTAACTGCAACGCTTTAATGTTTGGTGCAATTAGTTTTTCTTTCCCTTTAAACTGGTCAGCCAACAAACCTTCAATAGCACTAAATTCAATATCTAACAAAGCTGTAAGAGCGCCAACATAAATAATATTTTTAAATAATTGCCTTTGGCGAGGGTCGGTAAATGCATCGTTGCTCATTTGCATTAACGGAATAGGTAAGTAGTTTATATCCGGACGGATATATTCAGGATGCAATTTTTTAGAACTATCGTACATAAAATAACCGCCTGGTTTTACCGAGGCCACATCTTTAGCAAAACTTTGCGGGTTTACAGCCACCATTAAATCAATACCCTCACGGCGGCCTAAATATCCTTTTTCGCTCACACGCACCTCATACCAGGTTGGTAAGCCTTGTATGTTTGATGGAAATATGTTTTTAGGTGTTACAAAAACACCCATCCTGAAAATAGCTTTTGTAAACAAATAGTTAGCGCTGGCAGAACCTGTTCCGTTTACATTGGCAAAGCGTACTACAAAATCGTTTACTATAATTTTATTTTTTTCTACTGCTGACATGCTTTAACTGCTTTAGTGACATTATAAAAGAATTTATCCATATCCCAGGCTGATGTTGGGCAACGCTCGGCACACAAACCGCAGTGCAGACAAACGTTTTCATCTTTAACCATTACACGTTTGGTTGGTAATATATCTGATACATATAAGTCCTGCTCTAAATTTGTTGCCTGCACTTTTAAACGGCTACGTAAATCTGCTTCTTCACCATTCTCGGTAAATGTTATGCAAGATGTTGGGCAAATGTCAACACAAGCATCACACTCAATACATTTATCTTTTGCAAAAACGGTTTGCACATCGCAGTTTAGGCAACGCTGCGCTTCTTTATATCCGGCTAAGGGATCGAAGCCAAGTTCAACTTCTTTTTTCCGGTTAGTTAACGTTACTTTTTTATCGGCTTGTGGAACAATATAACGGGCATCGGTGGTTACTTCGCTTTCGTACATCCACTCGTGTATGCCCATTTTTTGGCTTACCAAGTTTACGTAAGGAGAAGGACGGTCTGTCTCTATATTTTTGCCCATGCATTGTAAATGAATAGAAATGGCAGCTTGGTGGCCATGAGCCACAGCTGTAATTACATTTTTAGGCCCCCATGCAGCATCGCCTCCAAAAAATATTTTTTTATGAGTTGAGGCAAATGTTTTTTCATTAACTACCGGCATTTCCCATTTA